>NZ_WTYS01000001.1:600000-769449 GCF_009827545.1 Pontixanthobacter gangjinensis
AAGTACCGTTATAGCTTATCTGAAGCATTGGAACTCTTCAGAGCTTCAGAACCTATTACGGTCTCCCAAAAGGCTCAAACTCTAGCCTTACGTAAAGATTCTGGACAGACCCAATGGAGCTTTCCTTTTTAGTGGCAGGGCCAGCGTGGAGCCATCCTATCCAGCGCAGCGTTGGGCCTGCCCATTGCTACGCCAATGGATTGTCGTTGGACCCAACGCACCGCGTTGGGCGCGCGCTACTTTGCCACAAAATGCTGAGTGCAAAGTTCAATCAAAGCCCCTAAATGATAACAATGGCAGAAGAATACTTCATCCCCCGCACCCTAAACTGTCAGATCGACCGCGCGGACGAAAGGTTCTCGCATAGCGACCTATTGGATTTACCCGCAAACCTCATCATCTTGGGCGAAGCCGGTATGGGCAAAACAGCGCTGTTGAATGAGCTCGCTGGCCCGCGCGCGAAATTCGTTTCTGCACAGCGCTTCATCAATTCTCCAGACCCCACCCAGATACTGGGCGATTCCGAATGCCTTCTGATTGATGCCCTTGATGAGACTCCCGCTTTCGCTGACGGTGGGGCGGTCAACCAAATCCTATCAAGGCTCGAAGCTTCCGGTGCTCCGCGTTTCATCCTCAGCTGCCGTTCAGAAGATTGGCAAGCTGCGACAACCAAAGCACTGATCAGCGAAACCTTTGGTGCGCCGCCCATCGAGATGCAGCTAACAGCGCTAGATGAGCAGCAGATTACTGTCTTTCTAGCTACCAGTCTGGGTGAAGATCGGGCGCGAGAGGTTTTCGCGACGTATCGGGAGCGCGGTCTTGATGAGTGGTTGGGGAATCCGCAGACGTTGATCATGCTGGCCGGAGTGGCTGGGCTTGGGGAGCTACCAACATCAACGGCTGCGCTGTTCAAACGATATATTGACCTGTGCTTGCAAGATGCAAACTTGGCCCGCCGGGCGCGTCAGGGCGAAACCCAACGCGAAACGGCTCTCGATACCCTTGGTGCGGCTTTTGCTGCGCTAATCCTGTCAGGAAAGGCGGCACTGGCGCGCCCGGAAGCAAACTATTCTGACGACGATTTGCGCTTGTCCGAATTGGTTGATTTACCAAACTTCGCCGAATGGGACGCTGTATCAGGCAATCGACTAATCAAAGTATATCGCGGTGATACCAATCGATTAACCTACGCCCACCGACGAATTGGTGAGTGGCTAGCAGCGCGTTGGTTGGCCCGTCAGTCGCACAGCGATATAGCTCGCGATAGACTGTTTGAGGCATTAACAGAAGGCGGCATTGTTCCTGCTAGTTTGCGTGGTCTCTTTGGATGGTTGGCGCAGGACTCATCACTTGCGATGCGGGTTATCGAGACCGATCCTATGGCGGTTATCGAATATGGTGATGCCGATGGACTGAGCGCGCAGGAAGGGCGCGCCCTGCTTGAAGCTCTAGAAAAACTCGCCGTAAGCGATCCATGGTTTTCTAGCTGGGGCAATTTCCGTGCGAAAGCACTGGTAAGCGGTGCCTTGCTGCCGCAAACATTGGCGGCGGTTCTCGACCCTGCGCGCGGCGATCGCCTGCGCATGCTGCTGGTTGGGCAATTCAAGAATGAAAAGTTGTCGCCAGATACAGTTGAAAGGCTGCATAAATTCGCGCTTGATACGGAGGTTTTTTACGCGCTTCGCGATGATGCAGCTGAGGCACTGATCGGTAATCTCTCACCTGATCAAATCCAAATTTTCGTCAAATCGTTGCGTGATCAAGAAACCCATGAATCCGCCCGCTTGGCGGCGCATATGATTCTCGAAGCCGGCATCGATATTTTTGATGATTCCGAAGTGGCTGAGACCATTATGGCGGTTGGCGGCTTTCCTATTTCTGGCAACACGATGGTAGGCGATGACAGAACTTCGCTCCGGACTTGGCGTTACCGGAACGAAGTTCCAGATCACCGCATCGAAGGCATTCTCGATCTGCTTGCGTATCATTCGACTACGCATCTACCTGAGTTTCGTAGCCTAGAATCGTCCGATATCATTAATTTGGGCGACGCATTGATAGCCCGACGATTGGTAATGGGGGATGTCGAGGCAGATCAATTGCTCAGGTGGTTAAAGGCCTTTGGTGGCCGAGACAGCTATTCTAAAGACGACAATAAAGCCATCGAAGACTATTTGCGCGAGAACCACGATATCCGCCAAGCAATGCAGCGCATGTGGTTTGAGGGAAAAGTAGGCGAAGAGGAATTTTGGGCAGCCACTTACAAAATAATCGAAGTCCACCGTCAGCTCGCCTTTACCGATGCTGACCTTGCGGAGTTCCTAAACACTGTGCCAGCCGACTTTGTGCCTTGGCAAACAGCGGTCCGCTTAATCCGTCATACGGAAACTGAGGGAGTCAAAACGCGCGCTTCATTGAAGCGCTTTGCGAAGAATGATGCCGATCTAAAAAGGTTTGTGCGAGATCTAGTTGACCCACCAAAGCGCGATTGGGAGATTAAGCGAGAGGCGAAGCAGGCAAAGCATACAGTAGAAAAGAACAAACGTTGGGATGGTTTCCGGCAAGGCATGGCTGAAGAACAGGCGATGCTCGAGCAAGGGCAATATGGCATTATCATGCAGGCCGCGAATGTTTACTTCGCGCGCTATTCGGACCTTCATGGTCTGGATTCGGCCCAATCGCGGCTCGACGCTCTATGCGGGCCTGATCTTATCCCTTCAGTTCTGACTGGGTTTGAAGCCTATCTCAACATTCTCCCGCCGTTTCCTCACGCAAAACTTGTGGCGAAAGACTACGGTGATCAGCGCGCTTGGAGCGCGCGCTACATTCTCCTTGCGGCGCTTGCCGAGCGTACCGAGAAGAATGGCAGCATCGAGCCGCTGACCAAAGATCAACTCATCGCAGCTCAACTTCATTTTGCAAACCAAGCCGCTAGCGGGGACGAGTGGAAGTCACTTGGAGAAGGACTGTGGGAGGCCATTCTTGCTGATCGAGAGATATTTGAAACCTATACGCGCCTGTTGGTAGAACCCTCGCTTAAGCGCCGCCAAGAGATCATAATGGGCCTGCACGAGGTGCTTCATCAGACAAAGGAACAATATGGCGACCTAATTGCCAATTTGGCAGAAGAATGGCTGCACAAGTTCCCCCGTATGCACAAAAGCCCTGAGGCGGCACTGATGGACGTCCTACTGCACCGCCACGACCATGGTGCTTTGAGGCCGTTGATTGCAAAGCGACTCAAGATGAAAACGTTGACCGAGGAGCGTCGTCGCAATTGGCTGGCCGCTGGCTTGATTTGCGATTTTGATCGTTATGCGCCTAGTGTTGAGCAGGCGGTTGAGCACGATCCGGCGCTGTTCTGGAGCATTCGCGAGCGGGTTGGTGCCCAACGCCCTTACGATGATATGCCCGATTCCATAGCCACGCATTTAGCAGTGTGGCTGGTTCAGAATTTCCGTGACCTTTTTCCTGTGGCGCAGCGCCCCAATTCCGTCACGTCCGGCGATACCAACCCATGGGATGCCACTGAAGGTATCAGCCGCTTGGTCGACCGTATTGGTGGCGATTTGTCAGACACTACTGAAGAGCTCCTCGAACAGCTGGCCGAAATTCAGGACGGCTATCGCGATCGAATATTGGCGGTTCTGGCTGAATATCGGCGGAACCGGGCAGAGCAAGGCCGGGCGACAATCGAAGTCGCTGCGCTTGCCGCGATGCTAAGCGATGGGCCCCCGCAGTCGCTGCGCGATCTACGCACAAAAATGCTTTATCTGTTCGATAAGGTTCAGGCTCAGGCACAGAGTAGCCCAACCGATAGCTGGGTAAATTTTTACCGTGATGATAAGAAAACGCCTCAGAACGAGGAACGCTGTAGCGACCGAATTGTTGAGATGCTTAGACAGCACGAATCAGTGATTCAGTTCAGCCCTGAAAAGCATCTCGGAAATGATCGAGAAGGCGATATCGCGTGCGAATATGGCAATCTGCATCTGCCTGTCGAAGTGAAAGGCCAATGGCACGATGAACTATGGCGCGCAGCCGATGAACAATTGGCAGCGCAGCAAGCCGTTGACCACAAAGCCGATGGCTATGGCATATTGCTTGTTTTGTGGTTCGGCGATTGCGGTAAGACATTGAAGGGGCCGCCGCGCGGATCAGGCATTTCAAAACCCACCAGTCCAGAAGAGTTGCAGTTGGCCTTGACTGACGTGAGTAAAGTGGCACGCGACGGGCGCATCGTCATTAAGGTGATCGATCTGACACGTGCTTGAGCAAGGCAGGGGAAGCAATCGACCGGGCCCCCAGCGGATAGAGGCGTGGGATTGGCAACCGCTCGAGGAAATCTCTTCACCGGCGGATACTGCCTCCCAGCAGCCTGAGCCCACGCTCGAAGTCCCGCAATTTGCTTTGGAAGACTATTGGTTGCGCGGCGGATATCGGGAAAGTTTGTCGGCTTCGACTGATGCGATTAGCGACGCATTTCTCGATAGTCTCATCGCAAACGAGCTGGCGCCTCTTCCTGCCAGGACTTCGCGTGGCGCGGAAATTGACCGTAGCCAGTTTCTCAAAGACTTAGCCCGCTACAATGGCTGTCCATTAGACTCGTTGTGGCGGAAAACTGGGTGGGATAAAGCCTCCTTCGACGATGTTATCGAAGGCCTAATCGACCGCCAGTTCATATTTCGCATTAAATATCTGCCAATGGATGATCGCAGCGATCTCTATTATTTTTGCGATACGGGCGTGCTACATCGTCTCTTCAATCCAAAGTGGAAACTGTCAGGCCAGGGCCAAGGGCATTTTGCCAATAGCTGGGAAGGGTTCGTCATCCGCACAATATTGAAACGATACGGCCGTCGCAACGGTGTGGATGCCGAGGTATTTGTGTGGCGCAGACCAACCGATGGCAATGACGAGATTGATCTCGTGCTGAGGTGGCCGAGTACAGATGAATGCTGGGCCATTGAGATAGGAGTGGGACGAGATAAAAAGCCATCGAAGGGTTTCTGGGTCGCTGCTTGTGAGTTGGGTGCGACAGATTTACGTATAATCCATCGCGGCATTTGCGAAGTTATCGGGGACTATGAAAGGGTGACCTTGGAGAGGTTTCTTACCCAATATTGAAGATACGGTGACATCCCCCTGGCGTTAGCCAATCAACAAACTTGCCATCAACGGCGACGGTTTCCGCATTCCGAGCAAAAACTTCCGCGCATCTTCGCTAGCCTTGTTAGCGGCATTCCCAAGTCGCTGCTGGACATCGCCGCCCATCTGACGGCCCTCTGCTATGAGCAGCACATCGTCGTTGATGAGACTGCGGCGATCGGCGGCGGCAATGCCGAGTTGCATATAGCGCCAGATCTCTCGGTAGTCCTTCGCGTGCTCGGCTAACTGAAACCAGTGATTGGCATGTCGCGCACGGTCATATCGCATGCGACCTGCTTTCGACGCGCTGCCGAGGAATCCATCACCCCAGTCACGCGCAAGAATTTCATCTGACTGCGGGTTGGCGGTACGGAACGAGGCTGACGTAATAGCAAGCGCCTGATCGGCCGCCAGCAATGATGCTGCACATCTAGCGATGAATGTGTCCAGCCAGTCACGTGAATTGCAAGCCTCAGCCGCAAGTACAAGGCGCTCAATCGCTTCATCGTCCTTGCATTGCTCAAATGCCAAACCACGCAAGTTGTCGATTTCCTCCGAACGTGCCGCTCGAAACAATGCGATTGTCCGAAGTGGAAGCTTAGCCCTACCGACCACGATGGTAACAATGGGGTCCACCTTCCAGACGTGTGCGAACAAGCTCGAGGCGACCGTCGAGTCAATCACTGCGTAGCTCTCGGCGAGGACTAGCGCGAAGCTTTGCAACTTTCGTAGCGTCGCTTCGTCCTCAATCGCTAGGATTTGGTCGATCCAGCCTTTGTGGCGAACGGGGTTTTCGATGGCTAGTTCCTTGAGGCCGAATGTCTGCGGCCTCACTGTCAGCATGCGCGCGCCTTCGTGCTCTAGATTGTCGAGAAAGCGATCGAACTGCTCGTGAAGCAATCGACGGCGCTCGGCGAACCGCGCACCAGTTTCGTCCGCTAGATCGGCGTTAAGTGCCTCCAACGCCTCTTCGGGCGGTCTCGACCGGTTTTCGCCACGATCTTTGATGTTGATCCGCGTATCACCTAGGCTATCACCTAGTTCTAGCGTGATCATGGCATCATTCGGTTCGCTTGCGTCGACCGGCTGCAACAAGCGCTCGATTGTCATATCGACTGCGCATACCAGTCGGGCGCGAGCTGCCGGCAAATGCACCGCCACCCAGTCTAAAAATTCGAGCGCCACCTGATCAATGAGATCGTCGCGGTTGCGTCGTGCCACAGCAACAGCAAAGGCCAACCGGCGAGCATTTGCCGTCCAGCTGCGATCGCTATCGTCGGGTGAGCCAAGCCCGAGTAGCGCGTCATCTATCTCTGCGTCGTCAATCTTGCGGACGAGTTCGGCCACAGCGGCCGCGACGCCGAGATGTTCGTCGGCGAGGCACGCGACGATTTTGTCGCGAAGGACGTCTGTGATCGCGGGTGGCGCCGCTGCTAAGAAGAGCAAGGTTCGCTCGAGCACGTGTCCGCCAATGCTGCTGGCTGTCGACAATCGTTCAGCAGCGTCTGTTGGATCAAACTGTCTAGCAAGCGCGTTATAACGCAGATAATAAGGAGCGTCCTCCGGTAGTGACAACAGCAGGTCAAGCTGGTCTCCTGCTTCCAGCCGCGGCATGATCCCTTCGACCATCATACCGAGAACGAACTCGGCATCGCCCGCTGGCACTAGTGTTGGATCATTTGACAGGTCAGCGAGCCGACCCTGCACCAGCGTAACTGTTTCGTTCGACAAGAGCGGGCTGAGCCAAGGCAAATGCCAGCCAAGCTGACGCAACGGCATGTCGTTGCGAACCGTCACTGTGGCGGCGACCCGATCGAGGAACCTTGTTAGTCTAGCCGGGTCGACGCGCAGCAAAGTACTTGTGCTGCGCTCAAGATCGTAATCTTCTGATGTTGTGCTCATGTGATTCCAGATTGCCGCTGGATCAATTTGGTCGATGGCGAACTGGAAACCGCCAGTCGGTTCCGGAAGAATTATGGTTGGGTCAAGCGCTTCCAGTGCATCAGGGCGGCTTCTTCGCACTGGCATCGGTTTGAGTCGCTCACTCTCCTGCTGGTCGGCAAGCGCTCCTAAGAAGCTCAGCGCGGTCGCTGCGACGGCATGCGCAAGCGGCGAAGCCTCTGCGACAACGAATGGCTCGATTTCACGATGAACGGCGGCAGAAGTCGCCTCAAAGTCAATACGATTGAGGCGTATAGCCCATGCAAGTTCGTCTAGCGGCGAGCGATGATCTCCCGCCAGGCGATGAGCGAACGAAAAGGCAATGATTCCGCGGGCGAAGGTTGATTGAGCGCGTCCGGCCATGTGCTGAGCTGCGACTACACCAAGCCCCACTGCACGCGGCAACTCGGGACAGTTTGTGTCGAACCACTTTCGCTCGTTATGCTGCAGTTCGCCTAGTCGCGTGTCAATTAGTTCGTCGCGTTCGCGCTGCCGACGCTCGCGCTCTTCGGACGGTCCGGAATTGCTGGCACTTCTGCACCAGCTGCCCAGCCAACGATCGGCGCGTTCCCCAATCGCGGTTGCGACTTCATCGCGCTGCTGTGCAAAGAGAAGAAAGCTGCCGAAGCGGCCATCATCGGTCTCGAGGTCACGAAATTCGAAGGCATCAAGGAATGGCCCAGGGTGTGCAGCTGTGTAGGGTAGCAGCCGCTCGTATATGTTGTCGGTCAAGTTTTGGAGTGACATCCAGCCGGCGACCAGCGCCGCAAGGCAGGCGTCGGGATAGTCTTCATCGAGCGATCCGATCGCAATCGCAGCGGTGAGAATATCGGCGAGCATGTCAAATCCGCGCACCGCATCAATTATCCCTTCGAGAGCTTCACCTAGCTCGAAACCGTCGCCCTGGGCGTCGTTCAGTTCGTCGGCGACGAGGAGCCCCAACGCGAAGTGCAGCGCCTCCGGCCGGAAGGCGTACTTGTTCTGCTTCGAGTCGAAAAACCGGCCCTCTTCGATGTCCGTCAAATCATCGCTGAGCCGCCGACCGTCGAGACGTTGGGCCGCGCCCGAACGCTTCCGCCATTCGTCGCGGTTGAAGTTTGTGCCTGGTCGTGCGCGGTAAGCATTTGCGTGGCGGATCAGCAGTTCTCGGAAGTCATCGTCTCCATGCCCGACGAGGTCGCCCCGTTCACGCAGCCGCGCGCGCCAGTACTCCATAAGCAATCGTTCGACGCTAAGATCCTCGATGCCCTGTAGTGTCGGCAGCAACGTGATCGCAAGTGCGCAGATCCTAGGCGTCCGCATGAAGCCGTTGAGGTGATCAGGTATTTGGCTGACCGGTATGGCGTTGAGCGCAAGCACTTCGGAAAACTCATCGTCCGAGTAGTCGCCGACGCTGACTTTCTCGACCGCGACATAGGAGAGCCTCGACGCGATCTCGCGATCCCAATATCCCTCGCGGCACGTTGCTACTATGGCGCCGCCAAGATCGCGTACGACTGGTAACAACACACGGATGATTGAAGCCCACGCCTTCCCACTAGTCTCGTTGAGCCCGTCGAGAAAGACAACGAACTTGTGATTGTTTGCGTTGCCTGCCGCCCAGCGCTCCAGTCGACGGCGCCACCGTGCGATTGCATTGCTATCGCGGTGGCCATCTTGAAGAGCTGCAAGGCGCGCAAGCATGTCGAAGGGTTCGTCATCAGGCGACAGTTGCTCTGCGATGCGGCCTGCCGACAGAAGGAGAATAGGCCGTGGATCTTGCGCGACCCACCATTGCGCAACTGCCCAAGACTTACCCGATCCTTCGCCTCCCAGCACAGCAACCAAGGTACGCCCCTCGGGATCGGCGCGCGCCACGCTGAACGCGCGGCCCAATTCAGCTTGGATCACTGGGCGGCTGATCGAACGGGCGGTTGAATCGAGCGGGGCAAGGTATTGCGAAAAGTGCTGCTGTGCGAGTTGCTGGTCGGCAAAACGCAGCTCGATCCAGGCAGTGTTGCGCTCACGCAAGGCGTCGAGTCCAAGGCTCCCAGAGGTTAGCGCGTCGAGTAATTGCTTTTCGGCGACCGCGAAGTTGGCGTGTTTCGCGACAAATTCCAACCCCTTCTCAAAGCCAGCAAAGTCTAGTGGGGCGAGTCGGGCCTGTGCCCAAGGGAGCAACTCGGCGCTTGCAGCGGCGAGCAGTACGGCAAGTGGCGGTAGCCCTGTCTCTGCCCAGTCCAGATTGAGCAGGCTGACGCCAGCGCTCTCTAGAATCTCTTCGAGCATTTTTTCAGTTGGTTCGCTCGTTTCGACCGTTGCGGCGAGCACCCAGAGATCAACCTTGTCGGCAAGCGCAAAGGCGGCGAGTGAAGATTTTCCTGCCAGCGCCTCGAGCGGCACGGATTTGGTATAACGTTTAGCTTCCATTGCGATTGCGAACGGTGCGTTGGGCGTAGCGGCATCGCGGCCAAACTGTGCGCCCGAGCGCGCGAGTCTGAATGTATAGCCACTTACAGTTGCGAGAGCTTGAGCTATCAATCCTTCGAAACCGTCCGGACCGGCCGGTTGTTCCCATCGCCTAAGAACATCTCGGAGAGTGTCTAGCACGGTAGCAGGGGCGGCTGTCTTTGGTTTCTTTGCCATTACCTCCACTTAAGAAGTCAGGGAGGGAAAGGGAAGAACGTCGCCTCATTTGCGGTTAGTTTCGCACCTCATTCCCGCCGTCGCTAGACGATTGAAGGCCCACTTCAACCGATAAAATAGTAGCGACGCTGTGGCCGCTTGTGGACTGCCGGTTTTGTGGTAACTCCATATTAGGTTAGAAACATGCCCTTTTACTGGAAGTTCTGACGATAATGGCAAATTTGACTGAAGAGCAAAAAACTTCGATTGTCAGTATGTTAGCATGCTTTCGCAAGCCTTCTGAGATCATTCGGTGCTTCCAGTTGGAATTTGGGATCACAATCAATCACAAGCAGATCGGCCGCTATGACCCGACGCGCCCATATTTCGCTGGTGGCAAGAAGTGGCGGGCGATCTTCGCTGTCCGCCGTGAAACATATCTGTGCGACGTCTCTGCAGTGCCGATCGCTCATCAAGCTTACCGTCTTAGTCTCCTCCAAGAGGGTGTCGAAATGGCGAAGCGGGCGGGAAACTGGAAGCTGGTGGCTAAGCTTGCAGAACAAGCTGCGAAAGAGGTGGGTGGTGTGCTGACGAACCGTAACAATCTCAATGTGGACGAACACGGGCCGTCTACACGGGACTTTTCATTAAAGGATCGCCAGGCCGCACTTGCTGAGATTATTGGCCGAACCAAGGTTGCCTTGCGAGAGCGAGACGAAGAAGCCGTCCACTGATGTTAGGCTGGTGGATGGCTAATCCGACGGTATCGTCCGAAATCGGCCATAGATTGTAATTCGTGTGTAACTAGGATGGGAAAGATAGGGCAATTGTTGGCCGTTGCAGGTAACGCTGATTCTACACAAATCTCTACCTATCAGCTATTTAGGCCCTCGTGGGGTATCGCGGGAAATCTCGGAGCTTGGACTTAAAATCCCCTGATCATTGATCGTGCTGGTTCGAGTCCAGTCACCCGTACCAGTTGCCAGATCTAGAGGTCCCAAGCGAAGAGCCGGTAAATAGCTCGCCGAATACATTTCCTGCTCGGTGTTTCTACCTACGTATTGTGCAGCCAGTTGCTATCCGTTTTTGCCTACATCCTGCGTCAATCGTCCAGCATTGTGCCATGGCGGTTGTAGACGGAGAATTGTAATGCAAGGCATGCCAGCGCCGCTTCAGCCATCGGTCGAGATGGAGGTCGAAGACCGGACTGCGCCACGATTCACCTTGCTCATACGCGCTGCTAAGCTGGTCATTGAAGACCAGGAATATCTATGCGTGGTTCGCGATATATCTGCGACTGGCGCAAGTATCAGAAGCTTTCATCCAGTGCCAAAAGGCGCTCGGCTCGCATTGGAATTTCAGTCTGGGCCGCGCTATGCGGCTGATTTGATTTGGGAGAGAGACAGCGAAGCTGGCTTTCAATTCCATACGGCAATCGAAGTCGACGACATTCTTTCTGGCTATACCGACCACCCGAGGCGCGACTTGCGATTCGCGCTTGAATTGCCTGCTAAGCTTCATTGTGCAGGGCGCAGCTTGGATGTGAATATGCTTAACTTATCGCGGCAAGGGAGCGCAATTGAATGCGCGATTGCGCTGTCGATTGATCAGCCGGTTCGGATCGAGGCAGAAGGTCTACCAGAGATTGAGGCGCGGGTCCGCTGGCGGAAGGACGGCCGGTACGGTCTCGTGTTCCACAGCACCTTCTCGATCAGCAATCTTGCTCTGATGATCCGCAACCTTAACGAGCGGACCCGCATGAGGGGGGCTTCAAAAGCGGTTAAAACTGCCAGTGACCCAAGAGCTTCTGCGGAATTCGAGAAGTCGGGACCCCCTCTTTCAGCCGAAAATTGCGCGGCGCGTTAACCATCCGCTAACCAATTTCCTTCACCTCCGAACAGCACATGAATCCCGGGGGCCTGAATGACCAATCTGAATAACGCAAACCTTGCTGGAGAGCTGGACGTTGATGTCGCCATCATCGGAGCCGGGCCAGCAGGGCTAACCGCAGGATATTTGCTGACCAAGCAAGGCAAGAGCGTCGCGATCATCGAGAAAGATGAAACCTATGTAGGCGGTATCAGCCGCACTGTGGAGCATGAGGGATATCGTTTTGACATTGGCGGCCACCGGTTTTTCTCCAAAAGCCAGCAGGTCGTGGATCTGTGGAATGAGATTCTACCCGACGATTTTATCCAGCGTCCGCGAATGAGCCGGATTTACTACGAAGGTAAATTCTATTCCTATCCGTTGCGGGCCTTTGAAGCATTGGGAAATCTTGGTATTTGGCGTTCGACCGCCTGCATGGTCAGCTATCTTCGTTACAAGCTGTTTCCGATTGCCGAGGTCAAGAGCTTCGAAGACTGGACCACCAACCAGTTTGGCCACAAACTCTATTCGATTTTCTTCAAGACCTACACCGAGAAAGTCTGGGGCATGCCGTGCGACGAGATGAGCTCCGATTGGGCAGCTCAGCGGATCAAGGGCCTCAGCCTGTGGAGCGCCGTGATTGACGGTTTAAAACGCTCGATGGGCCTCAACAAAATTCCGAATGACGGTCAGGCCGCCAAGACATTGCTCGAAACATTCCGCTACCCGCGCCTTGGCCCGGGCATGATGTGGGATGCCGCGCGTGATAAAGTTATTGCTGCTGGTGGCACCGTGATTATGGGCCATGGCCTCGAACAGCTTGCTAGCGACGGTGAGAATGGGTGGCGCATGACTGCGACCGCCAAAGATGGCAGGAAGATTGTGGTGAAAGCGAAAGACACGATCAGCTCTGCGCCGATGCGCGAACTGGCTGCGCGTTTGCACCCGCTGCCCGACACGACTTGGAATGCATCAAAGTTGAAATATCGCGATTTTCTTACTGTCGCGCTTAAGATTAGATCCGAAGATCTTTTCCCGGACAATTGGATCTACATTCATGATGATAAGGTCCAGGTTGGCCGCGTGCAAAATTTCCGCAGCTGGTCACCCGAAATGGTCCCTGATGAGGGCGTAGCCTGCGTGGGCCTCGAATATTTCTGTTTCGAAAATGATGGCCTCTGGTCTTCCTCTGACGATGATCTCATTGCCCTTGCCACCGAGGAGATGGAAATCCTCGGCCTGTGCGATCCCAAGGATGTAATCGGCGGCGCAGTGGTCCGTCAGGAAAAAGCCTATCCTGTTTATGACGAGGATTATTCGGCCAATGTCGAAGCGATGCGCGACGAATTGGAAGAGAAGCACCCGACGCTCCATCTTGTTGGCCGCAACGGGATGCACCGCTACAACAATCAAGATCACGCAATGATGACCGCGATGCTAACGACCGAGAACATTATCGCGGGCGAACGCATCTATGACACTTGGTGCGTCAATGAAGATGCCGAATATCATGAAGCAGGGAACGAGGGCGCTGAAAAGGCAATCCCGGCGCGAGAAACTTCAGATGAAGCAGCCGGTCCTGCGATCAGCGCTGATCAGGCTGCGGCGCTCAATTCGCTGATGCCGGTACCGGAGCGGATTAAGCCAAAGGATGACCGTAAGGTCGCATGACGGCTCTGGGAGGAAGTACGCAGTGATAACCTATCTGCTGAAATTGCGCGATGTGCGGCTGCTGCGCTATTTAATGGCCAGCGTCGGTGCGTTGGCAGTTGATGTTGGTTGCTTCTTGCTGTTGCTTTCTGGCGGAGTGCAGGCAGCCTTCGCTTCGGCGATAGGTTACAGCGCCGGTATTGCGGCCCATTGGTTGCTGTCCAGCCGTGCTGTCTTTACCGATACGGTCGCGGAACGCGGCCACCAGCGGACCCGTCAAAAGGCATTGTTCGTGCTGTCTGCATTGGCCGGTCTTGCGCTGACTACAGCTATTGTCGGGTTTGCGGACTATGTATTGTTTGACCCGCGACCGGCAAAATTGGTGGCGATTGCCGCCAGCTTTACGGTCACCTGGCTAATTCGTAGCCGGGTTGTTTTTCGTTCTGAGGGTTAGGCCCGCAAAATGAGCCCTGCCAAATGAGCCCCGCCAGATGACTACAGACCGCCGCAACCGCGGGCATGAACGCCCCAACACACGCATCGCAATTATGTGGCTTGTTGTGTCGGCGATATTCCTTGCAGCCGGTTGGCAGCGATTGCAGCAAGGCCAGTTTCCCGATCCCGACGACGCCATGCGGCTAGTCCAAGTCCGCGATTTGCTAGCGGGCCAGTCATGGTTTGACCTTCATCAATACAGGCTCGGTTCGTCCGATGGGGTGTTGATGCATTGGTCGCGCTTGGTTGATATTCCGATCGCCTTGGTTGTGCTGATCCTAAGCCCGATAATCGGGGTTGCGGCGGCCGAATCCTCTGCAATGGTGGCCGTGCCTCTCATGACCCTCGGCGCAATTCTGTTTGTTTTGGGCCGTCTTGCTTGGCGATTATTCGATGCCGATATCGCCGGATATGCATGTCTTTGCATCGGCTTGCTGGCGCCAGTTGTGTTTCAGCTCCAACCTATGCGGCTGGACCATCATGGCTGGCAGATATTCACAATTGTTCTCGCCCTTTGGGCCATATCAATCCGCTCTCCGTTGAAAGGCGGAGCTATCGCAGGAATTGCAATGGCAGTTGGTGCATCGATCTCGGTAGAGATCTTGCCAATGGCCGCAGCTTTTGGTGCCCTGCTCGTTTTGCGCTGGTTGCGAAACCGAGACGAGCGCTGGTGGCTCGTCAGCTATATGCAGGCGCTCGCGCTGTCTCTGTGTGTAGTTTTTCTTGCCACGCGCGGAATCACCGATCTAGCAAATCATTGCGATGCTATTGCCCCTGCGCATCTCGGGTTCTTTATCATCGCAGCGATTGGCACGGGTGTGATTGCGGCTGCACCTAAGGTCCCGCCAATTGCCTTGATTGGCTTGCTTGGTTTAACTGGTATGGCCGCTTTGTCTTTCTTCGGATTGTCAGCGCCAACCTGTTTGGCGGCACCATTTGCGGAGCTTGACCCGGCAGTGCGCAATTTCTGGTATCTCAATATCTCCGAAGGCCGCCCGCTGTGGGAACAGGATTTGTGGACTGCTTTGCCAAGCTTCCTGCAATTGCTGATTAGCTTGGGAGCGGCGCTGATGCTTTTTGTAGGATCGCGTGATTGGCTGCGTCAATGGTGGGGTGAATATGCTATGCTGTTACTCGCCAGCATCATTTTATCTGTATTCGTCTGGCGTTCGGCTGCCTTTGCCGGTGCCCTGTCCGCGATACCGTTGGCGTGGCTGGCGGCGCGCTTGCTCGCCGCAATCCGGCATACATCGGGTGCGGCTTCCAAAGCGGTAGGCGCAATCGCTATCATTCTGATTCTGCTGCCTGCCACTCCGATCACCTTATATCGTAGCTTTGCAGCTAAGCCCGAAATTCCGCCGACCAGTGCTGTCGCTGACTCGCGTTGCGATATTCAGGACCATGCGGAGAAGCTGGCAAATTTGGAAACCGGGAGGATTCTCGCGCCGCTCGATATCGGTCCGTCAATCCTGCTGAAATCGGGCCATAGCGTGCTGGCAACCTCGCACCACCGCGCCGAAATGGCGATGCGCGATGTGATTGTCGCATACACAAGCGTTCCGGCAGAAGCCCGTCCGATCCTGCGAGACCGCGACATCGACTATGTTGTGATGTGCACCGATTTGGTCGAACCCAAGCTTTATGCAGACGCCAATCCGGATGGCTTGGCCGCAAAGCTCTTGGCTGGTGAGAGCCCAGAATGGCTGGAGCCGGTTGTTATGGATGGCCCCAAAGAATTCCAGGTCTGGCGCATTCGCTGATTTCGTGCAGTCCTGTTCAGCCGGCAATGAAATCCATCGCGACGCCGTTCATGCAATAGCGTTTGCCGGTTGGTCTTGGTCCATCATTGAAGACATGGCCCAGATGCCCACCACATTTTGCACAAAGCACCTCGGTTCGAGGATAGCCGAGCTTGTAATCGGTATCGGTTGCAATTGCGCTGGGCAAGGGTTTCCAGAAGCTAGGCCAGCCCGTCCGCGAGTCAAATTTGGTGGATGAGGAATAGAGTCGGTTGGCGCAGCCGGCGCAGGCGAAAATCCCCTTGCGCTTTTCTTTGTCGAGCGGCGAGCTGAAGGCGCGTTCGGTGCCAGCCTCTCGCAACACATAATATTCGGCCTTGGTAAGCTGCGCGCGCCATTGTGCATCGGTTTTTCGCACGGGAAATGTCCGCGCTTCAGCTGGCGCGCTGCCGCACGCTGACAGGACTGGCAAAGCCGCGCCTGCCGATAGCCAACCGATGAAGTTTCGACGGGTGGGCCTCGCATGGCTGGTGAAATTATCGGCCATATTCTTGTGTCCTATTTAAAGTCGCTCTTACCACCATATACGGAAAGCGGGCCCAAAAGGTTTCACATCATGGCAGACAAAATCAAAACTCGGTGACTTCAACCTCTAGCTTGCGGAAGCCATGGACGAAGTTCGCTTTCACCCGCTCGACATCGCCAGCAACATGCACCCGCATCCGGCGCTTGTGCATTTCCTCCAACAAAATCCGCAATTGCAGCTCTGCCAGGCGCGCGCCGACACAGCGGTGGATGCCGTAACCAAACGCCAAATGGCGACGTGCATTGTCACGCGTAATATCCAGCTTGTCGGGATTCTCGAACACGGTTTCATCGCGGTTGGCGGACAGGTACCACAGGACCATCTTGTCGCCCTTCTTGATTTGCTCTCCGAACAATTCGGTATCTTCCGAAGCTGTGCGGCGCATATGGGCGAGCGGTGTTTGGTACCGAATACATTCCTGCACCGCATTGGGGATCAGATCGGGCTGTTCCTCGAACAATTTGCGTTGGTCAGGGAATTTGTCGAAGCCGTGAATAATGCCCGACATGGTGTTGCGGGTGGTGTCATTTCCGCCGACGATCAACAGGATCAGATTGCCCATAAATTCGCGCGGTTCCATTTGGTTCATCGCTGGCGAATGGATCATCATTGAAATCAAGTCGGGTCCGGGCTCTTCTTGCGAGCGCTTCATCCACAATTGCTGGAAGTATGCGCCCATTTCGTGGAGCACTTTTTCGCGTTCGGACGTTAAATCTTTGACCGTCGCGATTTCAGTGTCGCCAGCCCAATCGGACCAATAGGTCAGCAAGCGGCGGTCTTCCCATGGGAAGCCGAACAATATCGCCAACATTCCGGTTGTGAGTTCGATTGAAACAGTGTCGACCCAGTCGAACACCTCGCCCCTTGGCAGCGAATCCAGTACTTCGCCTGTTCGTTGGCGGATCTCATCGTCCATCCGCTTCATTTCCTTGGGGGTGAAGGCGGGGGCAACGGTGCGGCGCTGGCCCGTATGTTTGGGCCGGTCCATCGCGATGAACATCGGGAGTTCTAGGCCTTCCGACTCTTCGCGCTCAAGAATGGTGATGCCGCCATGTTCCCAGCTGGAGGAGAACAATTCGGGCAGGGCTTCGATATGCTGGATCGCCTTATTGCTGACGACATTCCAATATGGGCCGTAGGGGCTCTCAGGCACATAATGCAGCGGTCCTTCGGCGCGCATCTTGGCAAAAATGGGTTGCCAAGTGTCGTTGAAATAAATGTCGCTACGGCTGACATCATTGGGATGCGTGTGCTTAGGAGTATCCTCTGGATGCTGCTCAAGATGCCTTACCAGCACTTCATAGGCTGTCGGCGAGGTATGGAATACGGGCTTTTCGGGCGCAATCGTGGCCATATGATTTCTCTCCTTCACCGCACCCGTTACTCGGGAGTCGGCATTATGGTGCCATCCTGCCGTTACTTACCTCAATGTCAATAGTGGGTTGCGATTTGCGACTTATCCTTGCGCCGAAACGACAGGAAACTGCCGCGCTTTGAAGTCTTTGCCCCGCGAGGGCCAGATTTCATCACCCGGCGCTTGAACAGCGCAGCACCCAATTTGACGAATACCACCACGCACAGCGCCTGCCACCCGATTGCGAGTAAATGGGGCCATAGCGTTTCAAGCTGTGCAGCGCGGGCCAGCATTGCGAAGGGTGAGCTGAACGGCACGGCTACCGCTGCCAATTCCATCGGTGATCCGGGCCGCGACATTGCATATGTGGCAAAGAAGAAAACCAGCAATTGCAGCATTGTTACCGGCATCGACATCATTTGCACATCGCGCACTGTCGCCGCCATCGATCCGATCGCAAGGAACAGCGAACCAAGGATGAGATAGCCCATCGCAAAATAGACGACCGCTAGACCAAAGAATAATGGCCAGCCCACTGCGGGCGCGGCGAAAGTCGCTGTTTCGAACCCGCCAAGGAAGAATATGGCGCTGCCAGTTAGGCCCCACACCGTAATCCCCACTAGCGACACGCCGAGCATGGCAAACAATTTACCAAGGAACACTGCATCCATCGGGATTGCTGCGGCCAGCACTTCGATGATCTTATTGCCCTTTTCCTCGACCAGGTTCGACAGAACCATACCGCCCAGCAACATCGTCAGCAGAAACAACAGCATTTGGCCAACCTGCGCTGTCTGCACTCGGTTGCGTTTCACATCCGCCCCGCTGGTGGCAACGATGTCGCCGCTTACTTTGGGGAAGGTGCTGGGTGAATTACCCAGACTGGTCGCTGCGATAAGCCCCACCGGACCGCTCCAGCGGTTAATCTGCCCCTCGGGCGCAGTAATCACCGGCGCTTCGCGAGATCCGCTGACAATCGCAGCGTAATTGCCTCGCTTTTGCTGCAGCATTGCCTTGAGCGAGTCCCCTTTCTCGGGCGGATCCAGCGCAACCATATCAGGGATATAGCCACCCATTTCCTGTTGCAGCAATTTTGCGGATTGTAGCATCGCTGCGCTTTCGGCTTCGCTCATCGCAATGCCGATTTCTACTGAGGAAGTCTCCTGTTGGACCTTGCTGCCGATTCCACCGGCAAGGCCGCCGACGAGGACCGGGAACAGTGGCCCAAGCAGGAAGAAGAAGAATGACCTGCTGAACAGGATCGCCAGGAAATCACGCCGAGCGATAACGTAGGCAGCTTGGAGAATGGAAAGGCGGGAAGTTTTGTGGAGTGTATGAGTGCTCATTTTGCGGCTCCCGCTGCATTGTCCGCTTCGAGCGCGCGAGCGGCGGCTTCTCCGGCAATATGAACAAAGGCATCGTGCAATCCGGCGCGCTCGATTGACAGTGACAAGATACCGGCATCTCCCTCGATCAGCGCCTTTAGCAGGCTTTCAATCCCGCTTTCAGGCAAAGAGAAATTCCAGAAATTGCCTTCGCGGCGTGCATCATCCGGCAACGCATTGCGCCAGCGGCCATCGGTCGCGCGTGTTTCCAGCCGGACTTGTGCGGGAATCCGGTCGCGTGCGGCCTCAACCGAACCGGCATAGGGGACCTTGCCACCAGCAATAATCGCCACGCCTTCACATAGACGTTCGGCATGATGGATCACGTGGGTGGAGAAAATGACCGTCGTTCCCTGTTCGGCAAGTTCGCGGATCATCCGTTCCAATTTGCCTTGATTAATCGCATCAAGCCCTGAAAAAGGCTCGTCCAGCACCACCAGCTTTGGCCGGTGGACCAGCGTGCCGAGCAATTGCACCGTTTGCGCCATTCCCTTCGACAATTGGCGGATTTGCCGGTCGGCGGCATGGCCAAGATCATGCTTCTCGAGCAGTTCGCGGCCTCGCTTACGGCCTTCTTCCAGCGGAAGGCCCCGCAATGCGCCCATAAAGGCGATCGCTTCATAGGCTTTCATGGCGGGATAGAGCCCGCGTTCCTCTGGCAAATAGCCGATCAGCTTGGCTATTTCATGCGGGCGGTCATGGCCGAACACACGGCGCACACCAGCGTCGGGATCGATTATGCCCAGCAGCATCCGCAATGTCGTTGTTTTGCCAGCACCGTTTGGGCCCAAAATGCCGTAAATCGCGCCCTCGGGCACAGCCAAATCTACACCGTCGACAGCGGTCGTGCCTTCAAAACGTTTGACCAATCCTCGTGCCTCGATGGCCAGCGGACGGATATCATCCGCAATTGGCGTGCGGTCAGAAATCAAGTCTTCGGAAGGCATGTGGTTGTCCTCGACGGGCGATTCGCTTAGCGGCATATGCATCCGCGCTGGTTAACCTTGGCGTGTGAACGGGAGTAACCCCAAAAATGGTTAACGCCGCAGTAGTGAATGGGCTTAAGCACGACCTTGTGGCCGAGGCAACGCGGCTCGGCTTTGTCAGCGTGGGAGTGGCAAGCGCGGAGACTGACCCAGTGCAGGCCAAGCGGCTGCATGAATGGTTGGATGCAGGCCATCACGGCACGATGGAATGGATGCAGGACCGCGCCGATGTGCGGCAGGGCCCACAAAGCATGTGGCCAGAGGCGCAAAGCGTGATCGCTTTGGGGATGAGCTATGCTCCTGAAGCAGACCCGCTGGCGCTCGAAGGTATTGGTGATAAGGCGCGGATATCAGTATATGCGCAGGGCCGCGATTATCACGACACGGTGAAAAAGGCTCTGAAGGCGCTGGCCCGCTGGCTGGTTGCCGAGGCTAAAAAACGCGGGATGGACGAGCCGCAATTGAAAGTGTTCGTCGACACTGCCCCGGTGATGGAAAAGCCGCTCGGTCAGGCGGCGGGAATCGGCTGGCAGGGGAAACACAGCAACCTGGTCAGCCGCGAACATGGCAGTTGGCTGTTCCTTGGCGCGATATACACTACCGTCCCGTTCCGGCCTGACGATGCGGAGGAGGATTTTTGCGGTTCGTGCACTGCCTGCCAGACTGCGTGCCCCACCGATGCCTTTCCGCAGCCCTATGTGGTCGATGCGCGGCGCTGCATTTCCTATCTGACAATCGAGCATAAGGGTCCGATTCCTGAAGAATTCCGAGAGGCGATGGGCAACCGGATCTACGGTTGCGACGATTGTCTGGCCGTATGCCCATGGAACAAATTTGCCGAAACGGCTGCGCGGCATAAGGCATTTGCACCGCGAGAAGAGCTGATCGCGCCGCGTCTGGCAGATCTTCTTGCGCTCGATGATGCAGCATTTCGGACGTTGTTCTCCGGCTCACCGGTCAAGCGGATAGGCCGGAACCGGTTCGTAAGAAATTGCCTGATTGCCGCAGGAAACAGCGGTGAGTCTGCCTTGGCGCCGCAAGTGGAATTACTGTCGGGTGATGCAGATCCGGTGGTTGCCGAAGCTGCCAATTGGGCTCTGAACCGACTTAGATCAGCGACTTAAGCGGAACCTCGACATCGGCGAGGCTGTCAGCATCAAGCACTACTCTGGCTTCGACAAGTTTGCGGCCTTGCACATAATCCTTTGTGTTATTAACGCAGTCGAGCGCAATTACGCGGCCTTCTTTCAGGTAAATCACTGAGAATTTCCGGTCTGCCGGATCGCCGCGCACAACTGTCTGGTCATAACCAATCGACAAGCCGGCGGTTTGCAGTTTCAGATCATATTGGTTGGACCAGAACCAAGGGAATGCGTGATAGGGCTGTTTATCGCCCATGATGCTCTTGGCGGTCGTGGTTGCCATATCATTGGCGTTCTGGACCGATTCCACCCTGATTACCGCGCCATCGGCAAAATCATTGGCATGGGCGGCGCAGTCCCCAATCGCATGAACATCTTCGAGTGTCGTGCGGCAGTACTCATCCACATCAACGCCATTTCCGCCGGATGCTCCCGCAGCGATAAGCGGGCCGGTTGACGGCACGATACCAATCCCGACAATCACCATATCGGCGGGTATTTCTTCCCCGTCAGCCAGCCTGACCGCGCTGACTTTGCCATCAATTCCTAGGATGCATTCGGCGCTGGCTTCCAGCCGTAAATCAACTCCGTTCGCTCGGTGTTCGTCTTGATAAAATTCGGAAAGATCTTTGCCTGCAACTCGCGCAAGGACACGCGGGAGTGTTTCCAATACTGTGACCTGCCGGCCCAATTTGCGCAGGACTGCCGCTGCTTCCAACCCGATATAGCCGCCGCCGATAACCACCGCGCGCTTTGCTCCGCCTGCCAGCTGCGTCACTATGCGGTCGGCATCAGCGCGATTGCGGATCGTGTGGATCCCTTCAAGCTCGGCGCCGGGGCAAGACAATCGCCGCGCATCGCCTCCCGTTGCCCAGATCAACTTGCGATAGGACATTTTGGTGTCATTACCGAGCGTGACTGTCTTTCCGACCGGATCAACTTCGACCACTGCATGGCCAAGCCTGACATCAATGCCCTTATCGCCCCAAAAATGCGGAGGCCTGATTTGAATACGCTCGAACGTCTTTTCGCCCGACAGATATTCCTTTGACAAGGGCGGGCGTTCATAGGGGAAATCACGTTCGCGCCCGATCATTGTGATCGTGCTGTCATGGCCGTTCTGGCGCAGCGCAATTGCCGCCTGCGCCCCTGCGTGGCCGGAGCCTACGATAATGATATCTGCGTGATCCATGCCAGTCCGATTGGCGCAAACCAGCGCCGGGTCAAGTCTGAAGCGGGTAAATCATCTTCCCAAGAGGTTGCGCGCCTGACTGGCAATCTGGGCTAGCATAGCTGGGGCGACAACGGCTTGAGCCTGTGCCCTGGTGATCATCGACCGGAACTGGCGGATTGAAGGAGAATGGTCTTCAGACCAGCGCGCCACGGCATCTGGCATGTCTTCTTTTGCGCCTTTACGGCGTGCCAGCCGCCGCAGCAGATCAAGTCGCATTTGCTGAAAATCACGCGCCAATCCATCGACCAGCAGGCGCTCCCAAACGTCAGACGGGCTCATCAAAGCGGCGATTGATTGCGCCCAATCGATCCCGAGTTTCTCGCCGACAGCGGTGAAGGCTCGGGTCAAATCCTTGGGCTCGATTCCAGCATCTTCGGACAAACGGGCAAGGCCGACCGAGCCATCCAAATCGAACAAATGGGCGACCTCGACTGCAAGTTTCTCTGGTGCACCAGAAGCAATGAAACTGTCGCGGAGCTTGGAAGATTGGTGCCGAGCTTCGCCAGCGAGCAATTGATCGCTAGAGCCTGATAGAATGTGAACTCCTTTGCCCAACTCATCGATAATTGCGGCTGGATTGACTTGGCCGGATGAAGTGCGCAGCACATCTGACATCAGATTGCCGGCGGCTGCCGAGAGGCGTTCAAACAGCATCAACCGAGCGCTTTCCGGCATTTTGGCGTGGTCGAGGCGGTCCCACAATTCATTCAAATTGAACAAATGTTCGGCGGCCACGAATGCAGCGGCCACTTGCGCCAATTCGACGCCCTCTTCCTCAGCCAGTTCGAAGGGATGGATCATACCAAGCCGGTTGACGATTTGGTTGGCTAGTTTGGTTGCGATAATCTCGCGCCGCAACCTGTGGCCCTCGATTTGGTCGCTGTATTTCTTGCGCATGGGTAGTGGGAATGCCGCAAGCAAAGTGCCGGCCAGAGTCGCGTCATCAGGAAGCGCGCTGTTTTCTATTGCGTCCTGGAGGACCAATTTGGCCGAGGACAGCAGAATAGCCATTTCCGGCCTAGTCATGCCAATCCCGTCAGCCGCACGGCGCAGCAATGTTTGATTGTCAGCCAAGCCTTCGGTTTGCCGGTCGAGGTTGCCGCTCTCTTCAAGCGTATCAATCAGGTGAATTTGTGCTGGAACAGCGCGAGCGCCGCCAATTTCAGCAACCGAAAGCGCCAGCGCTTGCAGCCGGTTGTTTTCCAAAACAATCGCTGAAACTTCATCGGTCATCGATTCTAGTAAAGCAATGCGCTTGGGCTCTGACAGCTTGCCTGCGCGTTTAGCGGCAGCCAGCGCAATCTTGATATTTACCTCGTTATCCGAACAATCGACGCCGGCTGAATTGTCGATGAAGTCGGTATTAATCCGCCCGCCTTGCATCGCGAACTCTATCCGCCCCGCTTGGGTCACGCCCAGATTGGCGCCTTCACCGATAACTTTCGCACGCAAGGATGTTGCGTCGACTCGCAAACTGTCATTGGCCGGATCGCCGACCTGAATGTTGTTTTCTTTCGATCCCTTAATATAAGTGCCGATGCCGCCGAACCAGATCAGGTCCACCGGTGCGGTCATAATCGCGGAAATCAGCGCTTCAGGCTCGATTTCCCTCGCTTCAAGACCCAGTGCCTTCTGCGCGGCGGCTGATAGCTTGATCAGTTTGGAGCTGCGTGAAAAGACGCCGCCGCCCTTGGAAATCAGCGTCTTGTCATAATCGTCCCAGCTAGACCGCGGTAGGTCGAACAGACGCTTCCGTTCGTTCCAGCTGGCCGCTGGGTCAGGGTCGGGATCGATAAAAATGTGACGGTGGTCGAAGGCGGCAAGGATGCGGATCGATTTTGAAAGCAACATGCCGTTGCCGAACACATCGCCCGACATATCGCCGCATCCGACCACGCTAACGGGATCGGATTGAACATCGACACCCAATTCGAGGAAGTGGCGCTGCACCGAAACCCACGCACCCTTGGCGGTGATGCCCATCGCTTTGTGGTCGTAGCCATTTGACCCGCCGCTGGCGAAGGCATCATCGAGCCAGAAATCGCGGCTTTCGGCGATTCCATTGGCAACGTCGGAAAATTTCGCAGTTCCCTTGTCTGCTGCGACGACGAAATAAGGGTCTTCCCCATCCAGCGGCATCACCGCATCAGGGTGGACGACCGCATCTTCGACGATGTTATCAGTGATTGATAGCAAGGTGCGGATGAATATCTCGTAACTTGCCTGCCCTTCGGCGGCCCAACCGTCGCGGTCCTTTTCAGATGATGGCAACTGTTTGGGATAAAACCCGCCCTTCGCGCCAGTCGGCACGATCACGGCATTCTTCACCCTCTGGGCTTTCATCAACCCGAGAATCTCGGTGCGAAAGTCATCGCGGCGGTCCGACCAACGAAGCCCGCCTCGCGCGACGGCACCAGCGCGCAAATGGATGCCTTCGACGCGCGGCGAATAAACAAATATCTCACGCCAAGGAACGGGCTTTGGCAGGCCCGGCACCAGATCGGACTGGATCTTAAACGCCAAGGCTTCGGCTGCGGCAGGAGCGAAAGAATTGGTCCGCAAGATGGCTTTGACCAGAGCATAATAGAGCCGAAGCAGCCGGTCATCATTGATCGCGGCCACTTTGGAAAGTCCCGTTCGGATTGCGCCATCAGCCTCTGTAATCGCGGCCGCGCGGTCACCGCCAAATTGCGGGTCGTGTGCGGCCACAAAGCGGCTCACCAAAGCCCGGGTAACGGCTGGTGCGTGGCGTAGCGCATCGACCACCGTATAGATGGTGAACCCCATCCCTGCCTGCCGCAAATAGCGGTAAAATGCGCGCAGCCACTCAGCCTCCCGCGCAGCAAGCCCGGTGCCGATCACCAGCCGGTTGAACGGATCATCTTCTGCTGAATGGTTGAGGACAGCGGCGATGGCGTGCTCGATTGTATCAGCGCGTTCGAGAATTGGTTCTGTCTTTACGCCTTCAGGCAGCGCCAGCATGAAATCGTGCAGCGTGCCAAGCTTGCCATCATCGAGCGACGTTGGATTTTCGGAAAGCACCTCGAACCCGAAATTTTCCAGTGCCGGGACAGCATCGGACAGCGGCAAAGCGCCTTCATGTTCATAGACTTTGAGGCGGAGCGCGCCCTCTGGGTCGCCATCCATCCGGTACAGTCGCGCATCGCGTTGCAAATTATGGGCGGCCGTGTGCTCGCCGCTGTCGATCTGCAGCAAATGCCGCATCCGGCTGATATCGCGTGCTGCCTCTAGGGGGCCATATTCGGAGCGGTAACTGGCGGGAAAAATATCTGCATAGCGCGTTGCAATGGCAGCTGCGCGGCCAGCTTCTTCGAATTGGCTAAGCTCATGCTCAACCGCTTCGGCCCAGCCGCGAAGCATGGTCTGCATGCGCTTCTCCATCGCCGCTTCGTCATAAGGCCTATTGGCTGTGCGGATATCCAAAACGAAGCGCAACATTGCTAGATTGCCGCCTTCGACTTGCAAGCTCCAGTCGAGCATCTGCGCGCCAGCACCTTCTTCAAGCAGAGACTGGATCTGTTCGCGGACCTGAGTGGATAGCATATCGCGCGGCAACCACACGAAGGCGAACAGATGGCGTTCGAGTGGAGCAGCCACGATCGCCAGACGCGGGCGGGGCCGGTCCACCAACCCCATCATAGCGGTTGCAACGCGGGCAATATCTTCGTCAGAAAAGCCGATTAGCAAATCATGCGGTAATGCGGTGAGAGCATGGACCAAAGCCTTCCCGGCGTGACCATCACGGGCAAAGCCGAATTGCGCCATCAGATCGGTCATTTGAGTGCGAAGGCGTGGAACCTCTGCGGGAGGTGCAGCGAGCGCTGCGCTGGTCCAGACGCCGGCGTGGACTGACAGAGCGGTAACTTTGTTGCCTTCACTCAGCGGTACTATGAACAGATCGAGCGGAACCCGGCGGTGGACGTTGCCCACCAAATTGGCTTTGATAATCAGTGGTACGCGGCTGCCCCGATTGGCATTATCGTCGAACCAAGCGAATGCCCGGTCGAAAGATTGATCGGCAAGAATTTCCCCGGCACTCTTGCGGCAAATTCCGAGCTTGCCCGTTTGTGTGCCGTCACGTTTGCGGGTCAAATGGCCCAGTTGCGTAAGCATTCCGTCATCCAGCCAGCCCAGCAACGCAGCACCTTCGGTTTCGCCGACCATGGCAATATCGTTCTGCATAGCGGTGCGGATTTTGGACCAGTCGGTCACCGCTGCGCGCACATCGGCCAAGGTGATTCTCAAAACCCGCTCCAGTTCGCGGCGTTGCTTCGCATCGATCCGGTTGGTTTCGATGTAAATCATCGATTCGCGAGGGGCTGGATTACCCGGCTTATCTGGGCTGATCTTTTCGAGTTCGCCGCTCTTCGCTCGCTCTGCGCCCACCACCGGATGGAGCAGGCGGTCAATCGCAAGTCCTTGTGCCGCAATCGTGGCTGCAACAGAATCCACCAAAAACGGCATATCGTCATTGATAATTGCGATACGCATGAAGCGGCGATCATCGCTGGCGCTTGCCAACGACAATGCTGACCGGTCCGGCTCGCGCCGTGCGGCTGCATCGAGCAAGAACGAGGCGGCTTCGCGCACTTTGTCGGTCTCAAAAGGGGTGTCGCCGGGGAGCAGGGAGTCGCGCATAATATCGGTCAGCGCGCCTAGCAAAGCAGAATTAGCTGACAATCTACGGGCCGGTATCTTGGCCGACTTAGCGGGCGTCGCAGCCTTTTTCGATCCCATCCGTCATGCTCCCAATGGGCAATGGGCCGGTTTTTCCGGTCCCTGTTATAATATTACCGCACCGTGCAGTAATCATGCGCAAATAGTCGTTTCGCTTCTGCGCCGCAAGCACATCTATCGTGACTTTAACACGCTGCAACCCACCGTTGGAAGAGGTGTAATTACGTGCCCGATTTGCCGCTCAATATCTCTCTTGTCATCTGTAGTGACCGCACTCGATGTTCGGGATCAAAGGTGGACCCTGCGACGATGATTTCGTCTGCACCGGTTCGCTCAATGAAGGCGCTAATCGATGCGGCGACCGTTGCTGGCGAGCCAATTGCGCTGGCTTGTCCGATATGCGCGAGCATTGCTTTGGCTGGTGCGGGCAAGCTGTCGCGATAGCCTCTGACTGGTGGCGGTAATTTTCCGGGTGTGCCGGTTCGCAGCCGGACAAAGGCCTGCAATTGCGATGTGGCGATATGTTCGGCTTCCTCATCGTTATCTGCAGCGATTACGGTCATTGCAGCCATGGCATGCGGCTTGTCCAATGCTTCTGACGGGCGGAAATCCCGGCGATAGATTTCCAGCGCGGCATCGAGATGGTCAGGGGCGAAATGCGATGCGAACGCATAGGGAAGCCCAAGTTTCGCAGCGAGCTGAGCGCCGAACAGGCTTGAACCCAGCATCCACATTTCGACATTGGAGCCAAGGCCAGGTGTCGCATGAACAGGCAAATTTGGATTGTTGCCGAGCAAAGCGCGGAGTTCGACCACATCCTGCGGAAAATATTCGGCGGCCTGGTGCAAATTCTTGCGCAAGGCTCGTTGCAATTCGGGGCCCGCACCGGGTGCGCGGCCGAGGCCGAGGTCAATTCGTCCGGGGAACAATGCGTCGAGTGTCCCGAATTGTTCGGCGATCACGAAGGGGTTGTGATTGGGCAGCATGATCCCGCCCGATCCGATGCGAATGCTGTTCGTTGCATTGCCAATATGCGCGAGCACAACCGAAGTTGCTGCCCCGGCAATGCCTGACATCGCATGATGTTCTGCCACCCAGAAACGAGCATAGCTGTGATCCTCTGCTGCGCGGGCGAGGCCGGTTGCTGCATCATAGGCTTCGGTCAGCGTTCCGCCTTCGCGAACCGGTACTAAATCAAGAACGGATAAGGGAATCATCGAGTTACTGATTGTCCAACTGCCTGAGGTAATTTCCTGCCGTCTGCGCCTCTGCGCTCTGCGGTGCAAGGTCGATCACCGATTGCCAACTGCGGCGAGCAGCTTCGTCTTGACCGGACAGGACTGCAATGACGCCAGCTTCCAAGCCGATTTCTGCACTCCTTTGTTCAAGCGAGCTGGCTGTTTCAATGAAAGATTGCGCTGTCGCCAGATCACCAACGCGCCGAGCCAGTGTGGCCGAGAGCAACCATGCCCGGGCGCTGTAAGGCAAAGCCGAGCGCGCTGCGGATAGCGCCTCGGCGGCTTGGTCATTCTCGCCCAACGCAACCAAAGCCCGCGCACGGTCTATGCTGATCTCGCCCATCAGAGCAGTGAAGCCGGAATTTGTCGCATCGGCCTGCGCGATATCCAGCACTTCGAGCGCCCGCTCTGTATTACCTGCGGTCAGCAAGGCATTAGCAGCCATCGCTGACAGGCGGGCGCGATACTTAGGATCCGTCGCGGCTGCATCTTCGCCGCGAGCAGTCAAGAATGTCTCAGCTGCATCACCCCACAGGCCAAGGTTCGCCTCGGCATAGCCGCGGCATTGCAGCGCTTGTGAGCGGGTTATGCCAACTGCACCTGCCAGCCAGGCTTCGGCTTCGATACGAGCGGCTGCGGTGTCGGCTTCCGCGCGTTCCAGGCAGCTATCGAGCTTGCCACTCTGGGGCAGAATTACGCTCTCGCCTTCCTGCTGCTGGTCTCGCTGGCGGCGGCGCATCTCGTCCAGTTCGACCGGAACAGCGGTAATTGGCTGAGCAGACGGGTTAGGTCCGACTTGCAACAGCACGGCTAGTATAGCGGAAAGCACAGGCAGATTTCCTTCGAAATTAGTCGAGCAGGCTCGCGACCTGATTGATCAGTAAATTGATATCGCTGTCGCGCGACAATCGGTGATCGCCGTCTTTGACCAAGGTAAGCTGTATATCGTCCGAACGCAGCCGCTTGGCCAGCTCCATGCTGGTTTCCCACGGCACGCCTGCATCCCTTTGGCCATGCAGCAACCGGACCGGACAATCGATGTTGATATCCGATCCAAGCAATCTGTGCGTTTCGGCATCGTGCCAGAATTTGGCGTGCGTCGGCGTTGGTTCCGGGCCGTAGGGATTGTCTTCGAAAATTGTCTCACCACCGCGCAGGACTGACTTCTGCGCTTCGGTAAAGCCCCAATCGGAAAAATCGGGAGCAGCGGCAATTCCGACCATGGCCTTAAGCTGGTTACCCAGTTCGAGCGCAATGAGCAGCATCAGCCAACCGCCCATTGATGACCCGGCCAAAATGATATTATCAATTCCGCGAGCCGCAATGAGCGACAAGACTTCCTCTCGCCACAAAGACAGTGACCCGGCTGCAAATTCGCCATCACTTTGCCCGCAGCCCGAATAATCGAGCAGCAGGCAACCGAAGCCAGCACCTTCGCAAAAATCCCTTACCGCAGTCGCTTTGCCGCCATCCATGTCGGACATATATCCCGGCAGAAAGACGATTGTGGAGGTTCGGCCGACCGGATTGAGGTGGCGAAACGCGATCTTGATGCCGCTCGGAGAATTATGGAATTGCACTGTGCTCATGATTGCCGATCATTCCCGAATGATCGCAGCGGAGCAAGCGTCCGGTCCAGTTTTTAGCGCGAAAAGAAATCAATATAGCGCTGGCAAAGTCAGCGGTTCGTCGCATTGGCCGGACTGTTCACTGTCGAAGCATCCGCCCAAGAGGCAGGCAAAAAGGAGGGTCGCATAACGCATTTCTATTCTCCTAAATCAGTCCCGCTCGAATATCTCTTCGATAGTCATAGCGAAAATCTCGGCTATTTTGAAGGCTAATGGCAAAGATGGATCGTATTTGCCGGTTTCGATAGCATTCACGCTCTGCCGTGACACGCCGAGCAGGTCGGCCAGCGCCTGCTGGCTCCAATCTCGCTCCGCACGCAACACCTTGAGGCGATTCCTCATACTGCGCCCCAAGCGCCATATTGTATGCGGTTCATCACGGCGCCGACAGCAAGCCCGGCAAACCAAACGATCGCAACCCAATAGGCATCGAGATGAAGGACAATATCAGCAGATTCGAGAAACCCCCAAATAGAGGCGGCGCTGAGCGCAATCGCGGTCGCAATTAACGATTGGCGGATCACCAACATTCGGATGAATTCATCCTGTTCCTCGATAATCAAGCGGCCAATTGACCAAAAAATCCCGATTACAGCTAGACCCGGCAGCGTAGCAAAGGCTATTTTAAGCGCTTCTGCTGAACCCTCTTCATTGAGCGCAAATGTGAGGCCTGCCATCGCAATCAAATAGAGCGAGGTGAAGGCCATAATGCGTTTGGTGTAACGCCGCTGCGCGACTCCCTTTGCCATGCAAGCAGGGCCACCTGCGTCGATTCTGCGATTGGCAGATCTCATCAGTGGAATGACTAGACCAAGTGGCGCAATCATCAGGATTAACGTGGTCGTGTTATTGGTCGCATCGGTCATCGCCAGTGCGGCAATGACTCCGTAGGCACCAAACATCAGCCCCGCATAGAAAAATGGGCTTCGTCCGAGCGCTTCGCTTTTCAACTCTTCGGTCATTCTCCTGCCCCGCATTTCCGAGCGTTGCTGCCCATCCATGCAGAAGGGAAGATGGCAATTAGCGCTAGCGGCGCCCATTGGGCAATCCGTTCGGGCACAATCCCTACAATGGAAAGCAAAGCGATTCCGATCATCGCCGATGCGAGGAGCAGAGCTTTTTGAACAGCGGTCATGTCAATGGTCCTTTTCTTGATGTAAAGGGTAATTGACATTTTTTTGGTAATTGTCAAGCAACATTGACACAAAGGCAAGTGACCTTGCCTCGATGACAATATGATACTTGGCGGCTTTAATCTTCCGGCCTAGTTGTTTCCCATGATCAACGAACCGCCAGCTCGGCCCTCACCGTTTTCTAAAATCGACCGGCGGACTTTGTTTCGCGGAAGCCTGCTCGGCGCGGGTCTCGCTGCAATGCCAGCAACGGTTGGGGCCGCGACATTGCGCGGCTTTGGCTATGGAGTTGCAAGTGGGGAGCCGGGCGCAGACCGAGTGCTACTTTGGACCCGCTACGAAGCCAAGCAAGATGTTACCTTGCGCTGGGAAGTTTCGAAATCGGCTGACTTTGCTGTGATTACCGCCGGCGGCAATGGCACTGCTGCACCAGATCGAGACTGGTGCGTAAAGGCGACCGCAACGGGGCTTGATCCGGACAGCTGGTATTATTTCCGCTTCATCGCTCCGGATGGCGAGATATCATGTGTCGGCCGCACGCGGACTTTGCCGCTCGGCAAAGCGGATAAATTCAGGATGGCAGTGGTCGGATGCTCCAATAAGGGTTTCGGTTGGTTCAACGCCTATGCCCATATTGCGGAGGTGGACCAGACCGATCTGGTTCTGCACACCGGTGATTATTTCTACGAATATGGCCCCAACACATATCCAGCCGATGCGCAGGCAGTGTCCGGGCGGGACATCACTCCGTTGCAGGAAACCATCGCGCTGGCTGATTATCGCGCGCGCTATGCCAGCTATCGCAGCGACGCCGATTTGCAGCGGTTGCATCAGCTATTCCCTATGATTCACGTGCCTGATGATCACGAAAGCGCCAATGATAGCTATGCAGGCGGTGCGGAGAACCATCAGAGTGAAACCGAAGGATCGTGGGATGTGCGCAAACGCGCCGCGATCCGGGCCAATCACGAATGGATGCCGGTTTCTGATGAGCCTTGGGCGGCTTATGAAATTGGCGATCTGGCGACATTGTTTCGACTCGAGACGCGCCTGACCGCGCGCAGCAAGCCGTTCGATCTCGGCGACATCGTAAAGCGAGGCGGCCGCGATCCAGCAAAGATTCTGGCTGCGCTGGAGGCATTTCGCGATGATGAATGGCGCGACCCATCACGCACATTGATGGGCGAGGTGCAGGAAGAATGGCTGGTCGAAGGACTTCGGGCGTCGCGTAGCGCAGGGAAAGTCTGGCAGGTGCTGCTGCAGCAAGTGGTGATGTCTAGCCTCAAAACCTCGCCTGATATCGCCAAGGGCATCACCGATGCGGTGCCCGCCTATATCCGCGACCGGATTATGGCGGGTGTACTAACCAGTACCGCAGGGCTGCCGTTCAATATGGATGCATGGGATGGATACCCCGCCGCGCGCGAAAGATTGCTCAAGGCAGCCCAAGAGGCTGATGCCAATTTGATCGTGCTGGCTGGCGATAGTCATAATGGCTGGGCGTCCGAACTGGATAATTTGGGGGAAGTGGCAGGCGTTGAATTTGCGGGGCACTCGGTCACTTCACCAGGTGCAGAAACTTATCTTGGCTGGATTAAGCCGGTAGATTTCGCTGCGCAATCTGTGGCCAATAACGCCCAGCTTAAGTGGGCAGACACTGGGCAGCGCGGCTATATGGCGGTCGAGCTTACCCCGACACGCGCCACATCTGAATATCGGTTCCTCCAAACCGTTCGCAGACGGACAACAGCACTTGCTTCGTCCACGCGCATTTCGAGCGCAGCAGGTAGTCACAAACTGGACATTGGTTGAATAATCAGAATTGGGCGGCTACATTACGCGTATGACGCCAGGTTGCATCTCCCCAACTACGACCACCCCGCTTCTTCGGGGGCGGCTCGGCGCGGCTTAACGCCAGCGCCACCGCCGCCCGGTTTCGGGCGGCATGGTGTCACCTCCCGAAATTGTCACTTTGAATGACACCGACTCTTTCGGTGCGCGCACAGTTCTGCCATGGCGCATCCAAACAAGATGGACGAATTCGATGAGTGACATGTTCAAAATTAGCCTTCCCGACGGTTCTGTGCGCGAAATGCCGGCTGGCTCGACGCCTGCGGATGTTGCCGCGGCGATCGGTCCGGGCCTTGCGAAGGCTGCAATCGCGGCGAAAGTCGATGGTGAATTGCGTGATCTGGGCCGCCCGTTCGATGGTGATGCGGAATTGGCATTGGTCACTGGCCGCGACGAGGAAGACGCGCTTGAACTGGCGCGTCACGATTTCGCCCACGTTCTGGCAGAAGCCGTTCAAGCCATTTGGCCCGGCACACAAATTACATTTGGCCCATCGACAGATGACGGCTTCTATTATGATGTAATGGCGCCTGCCAATCGCGCACCGTTTGGCATGGAAGATCTCCCTTTGATTGAGGAGAAAATGCGCGAAATCATCAAGGCTGATAAGCCGCTCCGACGCGAGGCATGGAGCCGCCAGGCACTGATCGACAAATGGCAAGCCGACGGCGAAAGCTTCAAGGCCGAGTGGGCTGCCGAACTTCCTGAAGGCGAAGAGCTGACTGTTTACTGGTCGGGTAACGACTGGATGGACATGTGCCGCGGTCCGCATCTTCCGTCGACTGGCAAACTTGATCCGGCTGCGTTCAAATTGATGCGCGTTGCCGGTGCATATTGGCGCGGCGATCAGGCCAATGCGCAGCTAACACGAATTTACGGAACGGGCTGGCTCAACAAGAAGCAGCTGAATCAGCACCTCATGCGGCTGGAGGAGGCAGGCAAACGTGATCACCGCAAGCTCGGCCGCGAGATGGACTTGTTCCATTTGCGCGAAGAAGCCCATGGCAGCGTTTTCTGGCACCCCAAGGGCTACAAAATCTGGCGTGAGCTGGAGGCTTATATGCGCCGCGCAATGGACCGGGTTGATTATCAGGAAGTCAAAACTCCGCAGGTGATGGATGCACGCCAATGGGAAAAATCCGGCCATTGGGGCAAATATCGCGAGAATATGTTCGTCATTCCCGACGAAGTGCCCAACACTGAAGATGAAGGCCCGGTTATCAGCGGCGACGCCGACTGGATGGCGCTGAAGCCGATGAATTGTCCGGCGCATGTCATGGTATTCAAACAGGGTATCACATCCTATCGCGACCTGCCGATCCGGCTCGGGGAAATGGGCTGCTGCCACCGCAACGAACCGCATGGCGCGCTCCACGGTTTGATGCGCGTGCGCCAGTTCACGCAAGATGACGGGCATATTTTCTGCACCGAAGATCAGGTGGTCGAGGAAGTCCGCCGCTTCTGCGAGCTTGCGACGCTTGTCTATAAGGACATGGGTTTCGAGAAGTTCGCGATTAAACTGGCGACTCGCCCTGAACAGCGTTTCGGCAGCGATGCCGATTGGGACAAGGCCGAAGACGAACTGCGCAATGCCGTTATCGAAGCGGGAATGGCGACCGAAGAGTTTGGCTGGGAAGAACTGCCCGGTGAAGGCGCGTTCTATGCGCCCAAGCTCGAATGGCATCTGACCGATGCGATTGGCCGTACGTGGCAAGTTGGCACAATCCAGTCGGACCGTGTTTTGCCGGAACGACTCGATGCGACCTTTGTTGGCGAAGATGGCGGACGTCATCGCCCAGTCATGCTGCACCGTGCGATATTCGGATCTTACGAGCGGTTCATCGGCATTTTAATCGAGCATTATGCGGGTAAGATGCCGTTGTGGTTGTCGCCGGTTCAAGCGGTTGTCGCGCCGATTGTCTCTGACATTGATGGCTATGCTGCTGAGGTTTTGGAAAAGCTGCAATCTGCTGGCCTTCGCTCCGAAGCCGATCTTCGCAACGAGAAAATCAACTATAAGGTTCGCGAGCATTCTTTAAAGAAGGTCCCGCATATCCTGGTTGTTGGTAAGCGCGAGGCGGAAGAAGGCACTGTTGCTATCCGCACGCTCGGTTCACAGGAACAGCGCGTGATGCCGCTAGATGAAGCTTTGGCAATGCTCAAAGCTGAGGCGACTGCGCCTGATTTGCGCCCGGCTAATTAATCAGTTTGATCGCAGGCTTTACCCCTGAACAAATCGCCGTGGGGCTTGTTGCTACGGTGGCAGCGGCATTTGTGCGGGGGCTGTCAGGCTTTGGCATGGCGATCCTTTTGGTGCCTGCACTGGCTTTGACGATCTCACCCGAATCAGCGGTGGTCAGCGTCAACATTTTGGGTGTGCTGGTTGGTTTAGTCGGCATCCGTAAAATCTGGACGATCAGCGAAGGCTCGGTAAAACCGATTGCGGTGCTGGCGATGGCTGCCACGCCGCTTGGCCTGTGGTTGCTCCAGATTACCGACCCCGGTTCAGCGCGGTTGCTCATCGCTATGATTGCGGTTGGCGCGTTTATACTGGTGCTGCTGCCAAAGCGGCCTGCGGCTCATATCCCTAATCGCGCCGAGACCGGACTAACTGGGATTGCCTCAGGAATCTTAACAGGCTTCGCCGGAATGCCCGGCCCGCCGGTGATTCCCTATTATTTGCGGCGCGCGATCGACCCGCAAGTGGCGCGGGCTTCGATGATGGTCATATTTCTATTCACATCCATCGCTGGATGTATCGCGGCGATGGCGATGGGGATGATGACTAGGCAAGAACCGTTATTGGCAGGGTTGTTGTTTCCGGCAGTCTTGCTTGGCAATTGGCTCGGATCATTGGCCTTTGGCCGAATCGCGGAATGGGTCTGGCGTGTGCTGACAGGAATGATTTTGGGTGCAGCAACCGCGGCGGCAGTATGGAAAGCGGTCGTCTAGCCGACTAGAACGGCAGCACGTTTCCCGCCAGTATCAACGTTGATCCACAACCCGTTACAATCAGACTACGTAAATACATTGTCAGATCGGTATCGCGTGATTGCATCAAGGTGATAGCTTTGGCCATGCCGCATTATCGCGGCCAAATCCTAACGAAGCGTTAACTGCTCAGCGCAGGCATATGCTGGCTGGCGCAGTGAAATCCGCCACCGCCCGCCAGCACAGCATCTGCGGGTAAGCCGGTGGTCTCGCGATCGGGAAATAGTGCAGCAATTGCTGCGACACCTTCGGCGTCATGCGGTGATCCAAATGTTGGCACCACGACCAAGTGGCTGGTGATCGCGAAATTGGCGTAGCTGGCTGGTTCGATGGTGCCAGCGCGCTCGATCAAGCCAGGAGATGGGATGTCCGCCACTTGCACGCCCGACGCTGCTGCACGTCGGCGGACATCGGCATAAATTTCTTCGTTGGGATCATCTGTACCGGTTTGCAGCGGGACTGCCAGCAGATTGGGTCCGACAAATCGCGCAAGATTGTCGACATGGCCATCGGTGTGATCATTAATCAGCCCGTCACCAAGCCACAACACCCGGGCGAAACCTAAATCCGATTTGATCCGTGCTTCGATTTCTTCGCGCGAGAGGCCGGGGTTGCGGTTGGGATTGAGCAGGCATTGCTCGGTCGTGGCGACCAATCCGGTCCCGTCTCCATCAATCGCGCCGCCTTCCAATATCCAGTCGGCAGTGTCCACTGGCAGTCCGGCATCGCGCGCTATATCCGCGCCAATTGTCTGGTCGCCAGGCATTTCATACTTGCCTCCCCAACCATTGAACCCGAAGCGTTTGGCTAGCCGGTTATCACCATTAGTAAGAACAAGCGGCCCGGTATCGCGCAACCAGATGTCGCCGAATACGCGCCGCTCCAAAGTGACTTTGTCATTCACCAGCTCTCTGGCGCGCGCTTCATTGGCGGCATCGCGCACCAGCAGTCGAACCTCTTGTCCGCTGCCCGCTACAGCATTGGCAAAGCCAGCAATCTGCTCTTGCGCGCGCGCCAGATTGCCGAGCCATTCATCGCCATCATGCGGAAAGCCGATCCACAACCAATCCTGCGGTGCCCATTCGGGTGGCATGCGATAGGTCATGAACCGGCTTTCAATTTCGCGTCAGTTTAAGTGCGCGTAATTTTAGCAAAAGCTGCCATTGCTCTCGGCAGCTTTGCAGCTGTCGTCGCGGGTTGCTTTGAATTCGTCGCCTTCGACCCAGTTCGGCCAGCTCTCACTGATCGCAAGCATCCGCCCGATCCGGTAGAATAATTGCAAATCGGCCATTACGCCGCTCCAGTCCCAATCCTCGTTAAACTCGTCCTTCGGGCCGTGATAGCGGTTGGCGCGATATTCATCGGCGAGAGCTTTACCCGCTTCGGTGCCGCCCTCGACCAGATCTTCCCCGCCATCGATATACAGCATAGGCACGCCGCGCTTGGCGAAGGCGAAATGGTCTGACCGATAATAATAGCCTGCCTCCGGAGAGGGGTTAGGCGTCGCAACGCGGCCATCATCGACCAGCGCTTTTTCGAGGAATTCGTCGAGCCGCGATTTACCCGGCCCAACAACGGTTACGTCTTTCGATTTCCCGCCAACCAGAAACGCGTCCATATTAATGCCGCCAACTGTTTGCGCGAGCGGCAGGACGGGGTTTGCTGCGTAATAGTCAGCCCCCAGCAGGCCCTGCTCTTCGGCAGTCACAGCCAAAAACACCAGGCTTCGCGCGGCGGCACCGGCTTTCGCATGCGCCTCGGCCAATGCTACCAGCGCCGCTGTGCCGGTCGCATTATCGACCGCACCGTTGCAAATGTCGTCGCCATCAGGAGCAGGTGTGCAGCGGCCAAGGTGATCCCAATGCGCAGTATGCAGCACGAATTCGTCAGGACGTTCGGTGCCCGGAAGAATGCCGATCACATTCTGCGATTCGTAAGACCGGATATCATTGGCAAAACTGGTGCCTGCCTTCAGTCCAAGTGGAACCGCTTTGAAGCCCTTCTCTTTGGCCTGCTTGGCCAGCGCATCCATATCTTGACCAGCAGCGGCCAGAATTTCGCGTGCGATTTCTTTCTGCACCCAACCATTCATTTGGGTGAGTGCGGGGGCGTTCTCGCCGCGCTGGGCATAGGCTTGCGGGCCTGACCAGCTGCTCTCGACCACGTTCCACCCATAGGACGCAGGTTCTGTATCATGGATAATCAGCGCGGCCGCAGCACCTTGAGCCGCCGCTTCTTCGTATTTGTATGTCCAGCGGCCGTAATAGGTCATGGCTTTGCCGTTGAACGGACCCTCTAAACCTTCGGTGCCATAATCGGGATCGTTGACCAGGATAACCGCGGTCTTCCCGGTCATGTCGACGCCCTCATAATCGTTCCAACCGCGTTCTGGCGCGTTGACGCCGTATCCGACAAACACCAGCTCGCTATCGGCCAATGTGGTTGAGGCATCTTCGCGATAGGTCACGCCGACCCAATCCTTGGCAAAGTCAAAAGCCAGATCAGTCTCGCCGCCGGTAATCGTCAGCGGCTTGAACTCCTTGCCGGTGATTTCGACCAGAGGCACTTTTTGCACCCAGCTGTCACCATTGCCGGGCTGTAGGCCAGCGGCTTCAAATTTTTCGATCAACAGCGCGACAGTCTTTTCTTCTCCGGCGGTGCCGGGCATTCTTCCGTCAAATTCGTCGGAGGACAATTCGCGGGTGATATCGACCATTGTTGCTTGGTCGATGTCGCCTGCGGTTACATCTGGAATGTCGAGTCTGTCTTGCGAGCCATTAATCATCGCGCCGTCGCAGGCGGTCAAAGAAAGTGCCGCCGATACAGCCAAAATTTTGCGGAGCATGCTAATTCCTCGTCCCGTTGGGATTTTTGATGCCCCTCCATTGCAAAGGGTGCGAGAAGGGGCAAGGGCACTGTCATTGAAAGGGCGAAAATGATTGACGCAAATGCACTGGCGGATTGGGAAGGCGCGCTGCGGCGTGCGCGCCAATTTTCGCCTTTCTTGTGCAATGCGCTCGATCGTCAACCCGATCTAGCAACCATATTGGCGCAGGGTGATGGAGTTGCGGCGCTCGATTTTGCGCGGGCCGCAGGGCGTGATTTGGCCGATACTGGCATTAGCCTGCGCCGCGAACGACTGGCCCTTTCTACCGCATTGGCAGTGGGCGATTTGGCCGGAGCGTTTCCGGTCGGGCAAGTCATGACCGAATTGTCGAGCTTTGCCGATAGAGCGCTGGACAGGGCAATCGCCGCAGCAATCCACAAACGCGTTCCCGATGCGCAGTCAGCTGGTATGATCGGAATTGCGCTGGGCAAACACGGCGCGTGCGAATTGAATTACAGCTCCGACATTGATCCGATTCTGCTGTATGACCCCGAAACTCTACCGCGGAGGGAGCGCGACGAACCGGGAGAAGCTGCCCAGCGGTATGCGCGCGAAATTGTACGGTTGATGTCAGATGTGACTGATGAGGGGTATGTTTTTCGCGTCGATCTTCGCCTCCGGCCTGCATCAGAAATCAGTCCGCTGGCGATTTCGCTGGGTGCCGCGCTGTCGCATTATGAATCTTCTGCCCTAACGTGGGAGCGGGCCGCCTTTATTCGTGCCAGAGCCGCCGCGGGTGACATCGAAGCGGGCCAATCCTTCCTCACCGCGATCCGTCCGTTTGTCTGGCGGCGAAGCCTCGATTTCGGTGCGATTGACGAGATTTCACGTCTTACTTCGCAAATTCGCAAGACTTATAAAGGGCCAGTCCAGCCGGGTCCGGAGTATAATGTCAAGCAAGGGCGCGGCGGCATTCGCGAAGTCGAGTTTTTCGCTCAGACCCACCAGCTTATCCATGGCGGTCGCGACCCGTCGTTGCGGCCTCGCGGGACGCGGCCGGCGCTTGGTGCTTTGGCCGCAGCCGGGATTATTGCTGACGAGGATGCAGGCGTGCTCGGCGATTGCTATGACCGGTTGCGCGTGATCGAACATCGTCTCCAAATGGTCAATGATCACCAGACGCACACGTTGCCCGATGCCGCCGCAATAGAGAATGTCGCGCAATTGAGCGGCTATGCGGATGGTGCCGCACTGCTTGGCGACCTTGGCGAAATCTCTGCCCAAGTGGCTGAGCGTTTCGATACGCTGATCGATCCGGATAATTCTGCGCATGACGGGCAAGCGCAGACCGGAGGCCTGAGCAAGGATTTGCGGCAATTGGGATTCAAAAATCCGGAGGCATTGGAGGCGCGGATTCAGTCGTGGACCGACGGGCATATTAGGACGCTCAAAAGCTCAGCTGCGATCAACGCTTTTGAGGCTATTCTTCCCAGTTTGCTCGAAGCTTTCGCAGAAGCGCCCAACCCGGGAAAGGCTATTTTGCGCTGGGAAACGCTGCTGACCAAAGCCCCAAGCGCGATCAATCTCTTTCGCCTTTTGGAGGCACGGCCGGGGTTGTTCGAACAACTGGTGAACATCCTGACATTGGCCGAACCGCTCGCTGATAAATTGGGCCGTCGCCCAGAATTACTCGACACTTTATTTGATCGCAGCGCGTTTGATTTGCCCGGTGATGTTGCGGAATTGACCGCTTCTATGGCCGGTAACGACCCCGATATTGATTACGAACGCAAGCTGGACCGGATTCGCATTGTAACGGGAGAAAAGCGATTTGCGCTTGGCGCGCAGCTGATTCAGGCGGCGCATGACCCGCTTGAAATCGCCGAGGGTCTCGCCCGAGTGGCAGAGGCGGCGCTAAGTGTCGCGGCGCGGGCTGCGAGCGAGGAGTTTGCCTCTGTTCACGGGCACATCGCGGGCAGCGAGATGATGATTATCGGGCTTGGCCGGTTTGGCGGCGGTGCGCTGACCCATGCGTCAGATCTCGACATTGTCTATGTTTTCAGCGGCGCGCATGATCAGGAATCGGACGGCAAGCGTCCGCTTGGCGCGACACTCTATTACAATCGGCTGGCCCAGAGGATTAGCGGCGCGATGAGCGTGCCAACTGCCGAGGGCGCATTGTACGAGGTGGACACGCGGCTCAGGCCGTTAGGGGCGCAGGGGCCGCTTGCGGTGAGCGTAGAGAGCTTCGCCAAATATCAGCGTGAAGATGCGTGGACGTGGGAACACATGGCGCTTGCCCGGTCTCGGGTTCTTGTTGGTTCACCCAAAGCGAAAGCCGAATTGGACCGCATTATCCAATCGGTACTCGCCGCGCCGCGTGATGCAGATAAACTGCGCGAAGACGTGTTGAAAATGCGCGCTGAAATGGCTGCTCACAAGCCTGCAAAAGGTTCACTTGATGCCAAATTGCAGCGCGGCGGTCTGGTCGATCTCGAATTTTTGGTTCACTTTCTTCAATTGCGTGAAGGAATAGCACTGGTGCCTGATTTGACGGCGGCCATCGCCGGATTGGTCGCAGCCGGTCATTTGAGCCAGCCGATCCGGGAGGCGCATTTGATGATGACCCGCCTGCTGGTGGCGGGCCGCCTGCTCGCCCCCGATTTGGAAAAGCCGAGCCCCGCTGCTGCCCGCGCGCTCGCCAAGGCTTGCGGCGCCAAAAATTTCGCCGAGCTCGTTGAAAAATTCGCTGCAGCGCGGCACAGCGTCGCCCGAAACTGGAAATCGGTCTTCGGACTGGAACTGGAGATTACTGAATGACTGCTCAATTCGCTGCTGGCGACGCGCTGCCCGATATTGCCATGGAAACGACCGAAGGCGGGGCGGTGAAACCATCCGATTATGCAGGCAATAAACTGGTGATCTTCTTCTATCCTAAGGACAACACGCCGGGCTGCACCAGCGAAGCGAAAGATTTCTCCGCTTTGAAAGATGCATTTTCGGAGGCAGGCGCAGAAGTTCTCGGCGTCAGCAAATGTTCGCCCAAGAAGCACATGAACTTCATTGCCAAGCATGATTTGACGGTGGCACTCGCAACCGACGCGGAAGAAGGGGGCTTATCCGACAAGCTTGGCATTTGGACCGAAAAATCGATGTATGGTCGAACCTATATGGGCATGGTTCGCACGACCTATTTGGTCGGGGCAGATGGCAAGATCGAGCAAGTCTGGAACAAGGTGAAAGTCAAAGGCCACGCGCAAGAGGTGCTGGAGGCCGCACAAGCGCTTTGATTCCTGAACGATCAGTTTCTTCCGCAATCCGTTCGGCACTGCTCACCTCTAATCCGCGCGCAAAAGCGATGGCGGCGCGCGATGTGGCGCGCAGTTGGCGATTGGGGCGGCTGGCAGCCACGTTTGATACGGTGATGCCGGTCCGGCCGGCCTGGCCGGATGCGCCGCAATTGCTTGATCCGCGCGATATGCCGCGCCGGGGCAAGGGCGGGTCTGAAAAGGGGCGCGTCGCCTTGTGGCACGCGCTTGCGCATATTGAATTTGTCGCAATTGACCTCGCGCTGGACATGGCAGGCCGGTTTGGTGCGGAAATGGGCGAGGAATTTGTTGCGGATTTTCTTGCGGTTGCGGCGGATGAAGCGATGCATTTCGCTCTGCTAGACCGCAAATTGCGAGCGCTAGGATCTTTTTACGGTGAACTGCCTGCCCATGCTGGATTGTGGGAAACGGCCGAGCGCACCTCGCATGATGTAGCGGCACGACTGGCCGTGGTCCCAATGGTGCTGGAGGCTCGCGGGCTCGATGTGACTCCTGCCATGCTGGAAAGGGTGCGCGGTCAGGGGGATGCGCATGGCGCAAAAATCCTCGAACGAATCCTTGACGATGAAATCCGCCATGTCGCGATTGGGACCAAACATTTCATCGCAGATAGTGCAAAATATGGTGAATCGCCTGAAATCCGCTGGAAATCGCTGGTTCGGCAGCACTTCAAAGGGGGGCTGAAGGCTCCATTTAACGACTCGGCGCGTCTTGCAGCCGGTTTGTCGCTAGACTTCTATTCAAACCTTGCTTCGTAAGGAAATCGACTTGTAACGACATATTCACGGAAGACGCAGTTGGTTCCAACAAATCTTCAAAAAGAGTTTCGAGGCCCGTCCGAAAATTGTCCGGGCCGCAGTAAAACAGGGATCCTCCCGGCAAATTTCGCCGGAGAAAAAGGACGGTACGTGGTCGTAAATTCAGTCAAAAGTGGGCTAGCAGCTTTCGCTCTCAGCCTTGCTGGTTTCACCGGTGCAACGCCGGCAATAGCCAACACAGCCGCAGCCACCGCTGAAATTCCTGTCCAGATCCGTGATTCACAGGATAATTCGATCACTGGCGGTGACGAACAATTCGAACAATTATTTGCCAGCTGGGAATCGCTTGATGGCGATAAGACTGGAATGCCGGCGCCAGCGTCATCGGTTTCGATTCCTTCCAGAATGCCGCTCAACAACGCAGCTTTGACTAGCAATTACGGTATGCGTACGCATCCGGTTATTGGCGGTCGCCGCGCGCATAAGGGTGTCGATCTGGCAGCCCCGACCGGCACACCAATCTACGCAACTGCCGACGGCATCGTAAGCAAGGCCGAACGCTTCAGCAGCTACGGCCTGTATGTCTCGATCGAGCATGGCGCACAAATTCAAACCCGTTTTGCCCATATGTCCCGCATTGCAGTTGCGAATGGCGAGGAAGTGAAGAAGGGCGATATTATCGGTTATGTCGGCTCTACTGGTCGCTCAACGGGCCCGCATTTGCATTATGAAGTGCGGATTGATGGCCAGGCGGTAAACCCGATTCCCTATATGGTTGAGACCGACGCGCAGGAAGCTTATGCACTGGCGCTTGCAGAAGGCGGCCGCGGCGGCGAATAAGATTTAGCTTGGTTTCGGGGCGACCCGAAAAGACATCGGAGAGGGTGTCTGAAAGGGGCAACGGAGAAATCCGCGGCCCCTTTCCACTTTTGGGGCTCCTATTAATCGATAAGATGGGTCAATCGACGAAACTGGCGCTTTTCACTTGCGAGGTGAGGGCAGGTGAATAGGATGGTTTTCAGAAGAGGAAACCAATGCACCCGATTAGTTTTGCAAAAAGCCAGCCCGACCATCCGGCCATCATTATGGCCGGGAGCGGGGAAACCGTAACCTATCGCCAATTGGACGAAGCCGCGAACCGCATGGCCCATTGGCTGCGCGCCCAAGGGTTGAAAGCGGGTGATGCATTCGCTTTGCTGATGGAGAACAACGCTCGCTATCACGAGGTGATCTGGGCCTCGCAACGCTCGGGCACTTTTCTGGTCCCGATTTCAACCCATCTGACCGCGAGCGAAATCACCTATATCCTTGACGATAGCGATTCTAAATTGCTGGTGACGACGCCGAAATTTGACCACATCGTAGCGGACTTCCCCGCAGCGGCAGCGGCGCTGCCACGGCTCGTTTATGGCATGGGTGCCGAAGAAGCATTGGCCGCAATGCCGGTAACGCCAATTGACGACCAAGCCGTAGGCCAGAACATGCTCTACAGTTCGGGCACAACGGGCCGCCCGAAAGGTATCCTACCCGCGCCGCCTGCCGATCCTGAAGTCGAAGCTGCGACCCCGCTGATGGGTCTCGCGACAATGGGTTTCCAAATCAAGGGTGATGGCAGCAGCGTCTATCTTTCGCCCGCACCGATGTATCACGCCGCGCCGCTTGGTTGGTCGACCACGATCCACCGGCTTGGCGGAACCGTGGTGGTGATGGAAAAATTCGATCCAGAGGGCGCGCTTGCGGCGATCGAGAAATATGGTGTGACCGACAGCCAATGGGTTCCGACTCATTTTGTGCGGATGCTCAAACTGCCCGAGGAGGTGCGCGCTAAATACGACATCTCGACGCATCAACACGCGATCCACGCGGCGGCACCGTGTCCGGCGGACATCAAGGAAGCGATGATCAAGTGGTGGGGGCCTGTCATCTTTGAGTATTATGCCGGTAGCGAAGGCAATGGCATGACCATGATAAGCAGCCCCGATTGGCTGACGCATCGCGGCTCGGTTGGCCGGGCAATCCTTGGCACGATCCACATTTGCGATGATGAGGGCAACGAACTACCGACTGGACAGGATGGCGGGGTGTTTTTCGAAAGCCCCTATCCGTTCAAATACCATAAGGACGCCGAAAAAACGAAAGAAGCGACCCATCCCAAGGGGTGGACCACGCTGGGCGATATCGGGCGGCTCGATGAAGAGGGCTTCCTGTATCTGACAGACCGACGGTCAAACATGATCATCTCAGGGGGTGTAAATATCTATCCGCAAGAGGTCGAGAATCTGCTCGTCAGCCATGACAAGGTAATGGATGCGGCGGTGATCGGTGCGCCATGCCCCGAAATGGGCGAGCGTGTGGTCGCGGTGGTTCAGCCGGTATCGATGGATGATGCGGGTGAGGCGTTGGAGGCCGAGCTGACCGCATATCTGTCTGGTGAACTTGCCCGTCTGAAAATCCCGCGCTTGTTCGATTTCCGCGCTGAATTGCCGAGGGAAGCCAACGGAAAATTGTACAAGCGCAAATTGAAGGATGAATACGCGCAAGCCGCCGCGAAGGAGCAATAGAGTGGCGGCTGGCCAAGCGCCCGAGACTCAAGGCGTGATTCAAGGCGATCTGGCGCGCGCAGTGTTGGAGCCTGGGGCCTATGCAAAGTGGGACACGCTGCTCGACACTTTCGACCATTTGCGCAGCACCATGCCGGTGGTAAAAGTGTTACCTGATACCGAAGGCGTGTTCGACCCGTTTTGGCTGGTCACCGGCTATGATGATGTGATGCGAGTGTCGAAAGACAATCAGACCTTCCTCAACAATCCTCGCACAGTAGTATTTTCGCTGACCGAAGGAATCGAATTTGCCAAGGCGCTAACCGGCGGTAGCCCGCATATGGTCGCCAGTCTGGTTACCTTCGATGCTCCGATCCACATGAAATACCGCAAGCTGACGCAGGAATGGTTCATGCCTAAGAACCTGCGTTCGGTGGAGGATGAAATCCGAACGCTGGCACAAGAAACCGTGCAGCGACTGGTTGACGCAGCAGGCCATAATTCTGGTGCAGTCGACTTTGTGCCCTTAGTTTCGGCCCCGTATCCTTTGCACGTTGTGATGCAGATTATGGGCGTGCCGGAGGAGGACGAGCCGCGCATGCTGATGCTGACCCAGCAGATGTTCGGCGGGCAGGATGAGGACCTCAACCAGTCCGGCATGGCCAATATGACGCCCGAGCAAATCACCCAGCTTGTCGCCGGTGCGGTGGCCGATTTCGAGGCATATTTTGCGAAACTGACTGCGGAAAAGCGCGCCAAGCCGACCGGCGATGTCGCCAGTATCATTGCCAATGCGCGAATTGATGGTGAGCCTTTGAATGACCGCGACATGATGGGTTATTACATCATTCTGGCCGCTGCTGGGCACGATACGACGTCCGCATCTACCGCTGGCGCGATGCTTGCGTTGGCACAAGACCCTGAACAATTTGCCCGTGTTAAGGCCGATCGGAGCTTGTTGCCCGGCATTGTCGAAGAGGCGATCCGATGGACCAGTCCGGTACAGCATTTCATGCGTACAGCTGCCGAAGACACAAGGCTTGGTGGCCAGAAAATAGCCAAGGGTGATTGGCTGATGATAAATTATGTAGCGGCCAATCATGATCCGGCACAATTTGAAAATCCGCGAAAATTCGACGCAGCACGAACCCCCAACCGGCATCTGGCGTTTGGAGCAGGCGCGCATCAATGCCTCGGCCTGCATCTGGCCCGGCTGGAGATGCGCATATTGTTCGAGGCGCTTCTCGACCGGATCGAAACTATCGAACTGGCGGGCGAACCCAGACGCGCAAAATCCACATTTGTTGGCGGGCTGAAGACCCTACCTCTTCATATTACTGCATCATAACAAGGAATTCTGCATGACCGATCTCCTCGATTTCACTGGCAAGACAGCACTCATAGTCGGGGGATCCAGCGGCATCGGCAATGCAATTGCACAGGCCTATCGTACACGCGGGGCCAAAGTGACCGTTTGGGGGACGCGCGCTAGCGCTGCGGACTATGGCGATGCCGAGCGCTCCGATATGACGGGGCTTGACTATGTCCAGGTCAACGTCGCTGACCGCGCAGCGCTCGACGCAGCGCCTATTCCGGAGCGGCTTGATATTGCCGTGCTCAGCCAGGGAGTGGTCAAATATGGCGGAGCCGAGTTTACCCGCGAAGGCTGGGACGAGGTGATGGATGTCAATATTACCTCGCTGATGGATGTGGCGAAGCTGGTTCATCCTGCATTGGCCGCCAGCAATGGTTCGCTGATCACTATCAGCTCGATAGCAGCCTATGCTGCTGCTTTCACCAACCCGGCCTATGGCGCGTCGAAATCGGCGGCTGTTGCGCTCACCCGCGCATTGTCACTGGCTTGGGCGAGGGACGGCATCCGGGTTAACGGTATCGCGCCGGGCTTCGTGCGGACCAAGATGACTGACGAACAATTCGCCGATGAAAAGCGCGAACAAGGCATAATGCGGACTATTCCTTTGCGCCGGACCGGTGAAACAGGCGAAATCGCCAATGTCGCGCTGTTTCTTGCGTCACCGATGGCATCTTACATCATTGGTCAAACTATTGCCGTTGATGGAGGGCTGTCGCTTACTTAGACACTGCGGCAGCTCACTGTAACAATAGCGCTTGCTTCCGATTTTTCTGTATTATGCCCGTCATTTATGGTAGATAATAACTTATGGATAAATTGAGAATTCAGGGGGCGTTCGAACTGTCGGGCGGCATTTCGTGAACCTGCTTGCTGATCATAATCTGCCATTTGCAGCTGCATTTGCAGTGATGCTGTTTCTGGCGGTGGCGCAGGCAATTGGCCTGGCAGATATGCTGGGAGGTCCCGATATTGATGTCGATCTCGACACGGATATTGGCCCCGAAAGCGACGCGATTTCGGCGGGCGGCCCGATGGACGGGCTGCTCAGCCTGATCGGGATTGGCAGGGTGCCTTTCACGATATGGCTGGCGGCGTTTTTGTTGGTTTTCGCACTGTTGGGCGTGTCGATCCAGGGTTTCGCAGAATCGCTCACCGGAGGCCCGCTTTACAGCTGGCTCGCGGCGCTTATCGCTGGCGGTGTGGCGTTGCCTGTAACGGGTGTTATTGCCCGGCCAATCGCGCATATTATGCCGCAGGACGAAACGACTGCAGTAAAAGTGCAAAGCCTGCTTGGGCGGCGTGCAACCATTCAAACCGGAACCGCGAGAACTGGCTCTCCTGCTCGCGCGCAAGTCCGCGATCGTTTCGGCCACGCGCATCTGGTGATGGTCGAGCCGCATCATACGGATGATGCCTTGGAAGAGGGCGAAATGGTGTTGCTGGTCCGGCGCGAAGGCGGGAATTTCATCGCTGCCCGGCTAGAAGAAAGACGGTTGTCGCCCGCAGACTGATTTGAGGATTTGGAAGGAAGACGGATTATATGGAAAATTTGACGAGCGTCGGAATTATGGGCGGCGGGGCAATTCTGTTCCTGCTCATCCTCGGTTTCTTTATCACGCGGGTCTATCGCCGCGCGACTAAGGAAGTCGCCTTTGTCCGCACGGGCTTTCGCGGGGAACAAGTGGTCATGAATGGCGGCGCTTTGGTCCTCCCGGTTCTCCATGAAACGATGCCCGTTAATATGAATACAGTGCGGCTCGCGGTAGAACGCAAGAATGCCGACGCGCTGATTACGCTCGACCGGTTGCGGATCGATGTGAAGGCGGAATTTTATGTCCGCGTGCGCCCTGATGCAGAGGCAATCGGCATGGCCGCGCAAACGCTTGGCCTCCGCACGATGCACCCTGAGGCGCTTAAGGACCTCGTCGAAGGTAAATTTGTCGATGCGCTGCGCTCTGTCGCGGCGGGCATGTCGATGAACGAATTGCATGAGCAGCGCGCTGACTTCGTCCAGAAGGTGCAACAGGTGTCCTCTGCCGATTTGGCGATGAACGGGCTGGAGCTTGAATCGGTCTCGCTAACGGGTCTCGACCAAACATCAATCGAGCATTTCAACGCTAACAACGCGTTCGATGCCGAGGGTCTGACTAAGCTGACCGAACAAATTGAGCTGCGTAAAAAGGCGCGTAATGATATCGAGCAAGACACTCGCGTCCAGATGGAAACCAAAAATTTGGAAGCCGACAAAGCGAGCTTTGAAATCGGGCGTGACAATGAATTTGCCCGGCTGGAGCAGGAGCGCGAAGTGGAAATGCGCCGCGCCAAGCAAAGCTCCGAAGTTGCCCGAGAACAAGCCGAACGCAGCCGTGAAGCCGATGCGGCGCGGATTGAGGCGAAGAAGCAGGTCGACAGCCAGCAAATCGAAGCCGACCGTGCGGTTGAAGAGGCGCGGATCGATCAGGTTCGGGCGCTTGAGATCGCGCGTCAGGAGCAACAAATTGCGGTTCAAAACAAGTCCCGCGAAGAAAGCCAGGCCAAGGCCGAAGCCGACGCAGCTCGTGCCAAAGCGGTTGCGGCTGAAGAAGGCGTTATGACTGCACGCGATACCGAAATCGCCGAGCGTGAAAAGCGGATCGAGCTGATCGAAGCGGCCAAGATTGCGGAGCGTGATGCAATCAAGATCAAGGTTGAGGCCGAAGCCGATAAAGACGCGGCATCAAACCGTGCCGAAGCTGTGCGCCTGGAGGCGCAAGGTGAGGCTGAAGCTGAGAAACTACGCGCCGAAGCCGCCCGTATCCGCTTTGAAGTTGAAGCCGCCGGCCAACGCGCAGTCAACGAAGCGGCGAATATCCTTTCGATGGACCAGATCAGCCTCCAAACCAAGCTGGCCCTGCTCAATGTGCTGCCCGAAGTTATTCGCGAAAGCGCGAAACCGTTGGAAGCAATCGATTCGATCAAGATCGTCCAAGTCGACGGGCTCACCCAGAATGGTGGCGGCGGAAAAGGCGGCGCGTCCAATGCAGGCGGCGGTTCGGGCAATTTGGCGACCGATGCAGTTTCTGCGGCCCTGTCATATCGTGCCCAAGCGCCGGTGCTTGACGGATTGATGAAGGAGCTGGGGCTCGACGGCTCCTCGCTTGACGGTTTAGTCAAGGGTGCGGCGGCGGCTGAAAGTGCTCCTGCGCGGCTCGCCGATGTGTTGGCGGATGTAGCGGATCAGGTCAGCGAAGCGGAAGCAAAGGTCGCTGCTAAACCGGCCTCTAAACCGAGTGCTAAACCGGAATAGCTTGGCCAAAATCAGGAGAAACACCCCTCGCCATTTTATTGGCGGGGGGTTTTCTTTTGACCAACGACCAGTTCAAAGCCTAGTCTTGCAAAATGCGTATTCCATTGCTGTTGGCTTCGGCCGTTTTCGCCCTTCAATCCGCACCCGCCTCTGCGTGGGGTCCAACCGGCCATCGTGTGACTGGCGAGATTGCTGAACGTAATCTTGATGCAGATACCAAAGCCAAGATAGCGGGCATATTAGGGCCGGAATCGATCGCAGAAGCATCAAACTGGCCTGACTTCATGCGCTCCGACGAGTCCAGCTTTTGGCAAGATGAATCGCCGAACTACCACTATGTAACGATTCCCGAGGGCATGACTTATGCCGAAGTCGGACCGCCGCCGCAGGGCGACGCGATCACCGCTTTGGCAAAATATACGGCAACCGTGAAAGATGCCAATGCCAGCTTGGCCGCCCGGCAAGAGGCACTCCGTTTCGTCATCCACATAATCGAGGACCTTCATCAGCCGCTGCATGTTGGCAATGGCCGCGATCTGGGTGGTAACACAGTTAAAGTGAATTTTATGGATGAACCGACAAACCTGCATTCGGTTTGGGATGAAGATATCATCAACGCAGAACTATTATCCTATAGTGAGTGGGCCGATTGGTTAAACAGGCGCATCACTGCCGAAGATCATATCGCGTGGGCGGCAGCGAAGCCTGCTCAATGGCTGGCTGAAAGCGTCGCGATACGCGATGGCCTCTATCCGGCTCCTTCCGAAGATCCCAGCAGCTCCGAGCTCCCAGACCTATCCTATGATTACGTATATGCTCACAAGCCGCAGATAGACTTACGTTTGCAGCAAGGCGGAATCAGGCTGGCGGCTTATCTGAACAATTTATTTGCCGAGTAAGCAGACCAGACGCTTCCGTAAATTGCGCCTGTCCTCACCACAGAAACCGCTTACTTGAGCAATTTTTGGGCCATCGCCCGCACATCCGCGCCCATATCTTCGCGTTCCAGCGCCAGCGCCAGGGTCGCTTCGACAAAGCCCAGCTTACTGCCGCAATCGAAACGGCGCCCGGCAAACGTAACCGCGTTAAACGGCTGGGTGCCAATCATCTTGGCCATGGCGTCAGTTAGCTGGATTTCGCCGCCTGCTCCCTTGCCCTGATGCTCCAGCGTGCGCATGACCTCGGGCTGCAGAATGTAGCGGCCCGAGACGATCTTGTTGGAAGGCGCCTCGTTGACCGGCGGCTTCTCGACCAGGCCCAGCACTTCGGTCAGCGCCCCGCCAAACCCTTCACGCACAGCGCCCGGATCAATCACGCCGTAGCTCGACACGTCTTCATGCGGAACTTCGAGCACGCTGATCAGATTGCCGCCAACTTCATTATAGGCTTCTACCATCTGGGTCATGCAGCCTTTGCCGCCGCCCTTCTGCGCGACCATCAGTTCGTCAGGCAACAGGATCGCGAAGGGCTCATCGCCAATGATTGCGCGAGCGCACCAGATGGCATGGCCTAGTCCGAGGGGGACTTGCTGGCGAACGGTTATGATATCGCCCGGCGTGGCGCGCGTCGCGTCGAGCACCGACATATCTTTGCCACGCTCGCCCATGGTGGCTTCCAATTCGAAAGCGACATCAAAATGTTCGACAATCGCGGTTTTGCCTCTGCCCGTAACGAAGATGATCTGCTCAATCCCCGCCTCGCGCGCTTCATCCACCGCATATTGAATGAGCGGACGGTCGACGATTGGCAGCAATTCCTTGGGAATGGCCTTGGTCGCAGGGAGGAAACGTGTGCCCAGCCCCGCAACGGGGAATACGGCTTTCCTGATGGGTTTGTGATTGCTCATAACGACGGAGATAGGGTCAGCCTCCACCGCCCGTCAACATATCGCGCAGCAAAAACCGCGCAGCCCGGCTTGATACCGTCGCTATTCCAGCTAAACCGCAAGGATGGACAAAATCATTATTCAGGGCGGCAAACGCCTGTCGGGCACAATTCCTATTTCGGGCGCCAAGAATTCGGCTTTGACGCTGATACCCTGCGCGCTGTTGACCGAAGAGCCGCTGACTTTGCGCAATTTGCCCCGGCTCGCCGATATTGACGGGTTCCAGCATCTGATGACGCAATTCGGCGTCTCGACCGGGATTCGCGGCAATCGGCCTGAAGAATTTGGCCGCGTTGTGACGTATGAGGCCTCGCGCTTGACTTCCACCGTGGCGCCCTACGACCTGGTCCGCAAAATGCGCGCATCAATTTTGGTGCTTGGCCCGATGTTAGCGCGTGCAGGCGAAGCGACTGTGTCGCTGCCCGGCGGCTGCGCGATTGGCAATCGTCCGATCGATCTCCACCTTAAAGTAATCGAAGCAATCGGCGCGGAAATTGAAATGGCAGCGGGCTATGTACGCGCCCATGCACCAGATGGCGGATTGCCAGGTGGAAACTTTGACTTTCCGGTGGTGTCAGTCGGCGCGACCGAAAATGGCTTGATGACTGCGGTGCTGGCCAATGGCACGTCCCACCTCACCAACGCCGCGCGCGAGCCGGAGATTGTCGATCTGTGCAATTTGCTGGTCGCTATGGGCGCAGAAATTGAAGGCATCGGTACTTCCGATCTTACCATCCACGGGGTCAAGAAACTGAATGGCGCGACCTATAAGGTGATGGCAGACCGGATTGAAGCGGGTTCCTATGCTTGCGCCGCGGCAATCACCGGCGGCGAGGTTCGGCTCGAAGGCGCGAATGCGGATGACATGGCGTCCACGTTGCAGGCGCTGAAAGACATCGGCTGCGAAGTGTCGAGCGACAAGCATGGCGTGACCGTTGGTGCCGATGGCCCGCTTAAGGCTACGAATCTAACCACCGCGCCATTCCCGGGCCTTGCGACCGATATGCAAGCGCAATTGATGGCGCTGCTGTGCAAGGCGCAAGGCACCAGTGTACTGACCGAAACAATTTTCGAAAACCGGTATATGCATGTGCCTGAACTGGCGCGGATGGGCGCAGATATCGAAACCAGCGGCCGGACTGCAATCGTCAAAGGTGTCGAAGTGCTGACAGGTGCGGAAGTCATGGCCACCGATCTACGCGCCTCGATGAGCCTCGTAATCGCAGGACTCGCTGCAGAAGGCGAAACACAAGTGCGCCGGCTCTATCACCTTGATCGCGGTTATGAGCGTCTTGAAGAGAAGTTGCAGCTGGTGGGCGCAGATATCGAGCGCGTTGGCGACGATTAACCGTCTGCCGAGCGAGTAACCAGCCACACTCGAATCGCCCCTGCCAATCCCGGCGGCGTATCGGATTTTATCCGCTCCGCATCAATTCGCGCGACAAGAGCGTTGATGGGCACATCCTCGGCTATCGCTGCTTCTTTCAGCATGTCCCAAAACAGCGGCTCGAGACTAATCGACGTCTTGTGCTTGTCAATCTGCACCGAGCGTTTGACCGGCGGGTGATAGGGAGGGTCATTCATTGGCTACCACCTATCACCACTTCCGCCATCAATACATATGTTGGCCGCCATTGATGCTCATAGTCGATCCAGTTACGAAACCGCCATCCTCTGAACACAGGAAACCGACACCGCGGGCGATTTCGCTGGCTTGTCCCAAACGCCCAACGGGGATTTTAGCGACAATTTTCTCCAGCACCGCATCGGGCACCGCGGCGACCATGTCGGTGTCGATATAGCCAGGTGCGATGGCATTGACTGTTATGCCAGCACGCGCTCCCTCTTGCGCCAGCGCTTTAGTGAAGCCGTGGATGCCCGATTTGGCTGCGGCGTAATTGACCTGACCATATTGGCCGGCTTGTCCGTTGATCGAACCGATATTGACGATCCGGCCCCATTTACGCTCGCGCATTCCATCGAAACACGCCTTGGCCATATTGAAGCAGCCGCCCAGATTGATCCGCATCACTTCGTTCCAATCATCGAAGCTCATCTTGTGCAGCGTACCGTCGCGAGTGATACCCGCATTATTGACCACCACTTCAATCGGGCCGACTTCAGCCTCGACTTTGGCGCAGCCGTCTAGGCAGGCCTGATGATCGCCAACATCCCATTTGTAGGCTGGAATGCCTGTTTCGGCGGTGAAGTTGGCTGCCTTCAAATCATTGCCGCCGTAATTGGCGACGACTGTGAATCCGTCAGATTTCAATTGCTCGCAAATGGCGCGGCCAATCCCGCGCGTGCCGCCGGTGACTATTGCTACTCGTGTCATGTATATCCCATCCCAATAGAATTTACTGACATTTCCCTTACGGCAAGCGAAGGACCAGGCAAAGAAAAACCCCGCCGAAGCAGGGTCTTTGCATACCAATTCTGCCCGAGATCAGGTCGGAATGCGCGGTTAGAAGCGGAACTGGGTTCCGACATAGACAGCCTGGCTGTCCTGCACATTGTCAGTTAGCGGATCGATACGATCACGTTCTTGCGACAATCTGACGCCTGCGGTCACATCCAGGTTTTTGGTCACGCTATAAGCGCCGCCAAGGTCAAAGGACTGTTCCCCGGCACCTTCGATTGTTCGTGGTGAACGGCCAGCATTGGTCTCATTTTCAAGCGCGATGCGGGTCTTGAACCGGCTTGGCTTGTCTCTGACGCCTTCAGACGGTTTGTAATCAGCCAGATCGGGCATTTCCAAGTTGCCGATTGATGCCGGCAGTTTCGTAGGTTTGGCTAGGCCCGGGGTTCTTGCAAAGCTTTGATAGCCTCGGGCGATTCCCAAATTGTAGCGAGTCGGGTCGATTGCGACCTTACCGCCGCTAATCGATGTCTGCGCGATTGAAGACGTTTTCCTCATCGCGAGCGACTGAGCGGTTTGGTCGTTAATACGGATCGCGACGGTGACGGTGTTATCGCGTGACGTCGATGTACCGGCAGGCGTGAAGCCGACATCAAGACCCTTGGCGCGAATATTTTCGGCCACGCGCCGGGCAAGCTCGGGGTCAACAGTTGACGGGGTAAAGGTGGCAAACTCCGAAGAAGGTCCAGCGAAGCTGGCGCTTTCGTTGCCGCCCAAAGCAAACACGGCGCTCGGAATGGCAAGTGCAAGACCAGCCGCAGCGCCAAGCGCCAAGCCAACCTTGTTCAGTCCTGCCATGTTATCCGGCTTAGCCATTATGAGTGCCTTTGTGCCCCTGCGTCTCTTGCTGGAATTTCTACCAGCACTCTATCTAACCGTACTCGGCCTTAACTTATCCTGACTCAGCCCCCTTCGGAGTCGCGCCTTGCTGATTGAATTTGATAGGAACATGAAAAGCGCTTGACCAGCTTTTCCACAAGCCGAACGCCAAGTGAGTCAATTGTGTTGCAGGAGTCCCACAGATTCGGACCAGTTAAGCGAGCATTCACCGCTATTACGTGCATTGCCGGATATTCGTTGGCGGAACATGATTTGTGTCAAGGTGCCACTTATCGCGTTCTCCGCTCGTATTTCGCCCGCCGCTATGCCGCTATAGCTTGCCGCATAGAGATGGCGGGTTATAGAGGCGCAAAGGCCCGTTCACTTCTGGGCCTGTAAGACCGGTAAATAGGATGATCTGGAACTGTCATGACCGCACATCGCACTAACACCACCCGCTTCACTCGCTTGCTGATCGCCACGGCGGCAATTGGCAGCCTCGCCGCTTGCGGTGGTTCGGATCGCCCCTCGGCAGATATTGCCGCTTCGCAAGTCACCACTATTGGCGTGAATTCCTATCTATGGCGCGCAGCGCTTGATACGGTCAGCTTTGCACCACTGCTTCAGGCCGACAGTGCTGGCGGGGTTATCGTGACCGATTGGCACGCCAATCCCAGCAATCCGGGCGAGCGGGTAAAGCTTACCGTCACCATCCTTGACCGCGATCTGCGCGCTGACGCACTGCGCGTGGCCGCCAGCCGCCAAGTTTCTCAGGGTGGAACATGGGTCGATGCGCCGGTTCAGGCTGCGACCGTGCAGAAGCTGGAAGACATCATCCTGACAAAGGCCCGCGATCTGCGCCGCCAATCGGTTTCCGGCTAAACAAACAGGGTTTATATGAGCGATAGTCGTTTCGAAGCCCGTTTCGATCCGGGCCAGGCTGACACACGTTGGCAAAAGGCGTGGGATGAAGCGCGCTGTTTTGAAGCAGATTCCGGCAGCGACAAGCCTAAAAGCTATGTCCTTGAAATGTTTCCCTACCCCTCGGGGCGGATACATATCGGGCACGTCCGCAACTACACGATGGGCGATGTTCTAGCGCGCTATAAGAAGATGCGCGGGCACGAAGTTCTTCATCCGATGGGCTGGGACGCCTTTGGCATGCCCGCGGAAAATGCCGCGATGGAAAAGGGTGTGCATCCCGGCGGATGGACACGCGACAATATCGCCAACATGAAAGCCCAATTAAAGCGCATCGGCTTTGCGCTCGACTGGAACCGCGAATTCGCGACTTGTGACCCCGAATATTATGGTCACGAACAGGCCTTGTTTATCGATTTGTTCAACGCCGGATTGGTGTATCGCAAGGAAAGCGAGGTCAATTGGGACCCAGTCGACAACACTGTGCTCGCGAATGAGCAAGTAATTGACGGCAAAGGCTGGCGCAGCGGTGCGGTGGTTGAAAAGCGCAAGCTGAGTCAGTGGTTTCTCAAGATTACTGATTTCGCTGATGAATTGCTTGACGGTTTGGGTGAACTCAAAAATTGGCCCGACAAGGTCAAATTGATGCAGGAAAACTGGATCGGCAAATCTCAGGGTCTGCAGTTTGCCTTTGATCTTTCAAATGACGAAAAAGTTGAAGTTTACTCGACCCGTCCCGACACGATTTTCGGGGCGAGCTTTGTAGCGGTTGCCGCCGACCATCCTATTGCTCAAACTGTCGCTCAAGGTAGCGCCGAGGCTAAGGCCTTTATCGAGCTGTGCAAAGCGGGCGGCACCACTGCTGCTGAATTGGAAACGGCGGAGAAGCTCGGTTTCGATACCGGCATTACCGCCCGGCACCCGCTCGATCCTGATGTTGTGTTGCCAGTCTACATAGCCAATTTTGTGCTAATGGATTACGGCACCGGCGCAGTGATGGGTGTTCCCGGACACGACCAGCGCGATTTCGATTTTGCGACGAAATATGGGTTGCCGATTACGAGAGTGATTGCCAGCGATCCTGCGCAGACAGATGCTCCGCTCACCGAAGCAGAGGCTGGCGACGGCGTTCTGGTCAACTCGAATAATTATGACGGTATGACTGTGGATGAAGCCAAAACGGCTATCATCCGCAAATTGGAAGCCGAAGGCCGGGGCGAAGGCAAGACCGTGTGGCGGCTGCGCGATTGGGGTGTATCTCGCCAGCGTTACTGGGGGACGCCAATCCCCTTTATCCATTGCCTGAAATGCGGCGTGGTGCCTGCACCTAAGGAAAGCCTGCCCATAACTTTGCCCGAAGATGTCGATTTCAAGACACCGGGCAATCCGCTGGTCCGTCATCCGCTATGGAAGCAGGTGCGCTGTCCCACTTGCGGTGGTGAGGCCGAAAGGGAAACTGATACGCTCGACACCTTTGTCGATTCCAGCTGGTATTTCCTGCGCTTCGCCAGCCAGCCGGATGACAAGCCATTTGATGCACAAGAAGTCGCAAAATGGCTTCCGGTTGAACAATATATCGGCGGCGTGGAACATGCGATTTTGCACTTGCTGTATGCGCGGTTCTGGACCCGTGCGCTCGCGCATATGGGTCAGCTTGAGGTGAAAGAGCCGTTCGCCAGCCTGTTCACGCAAGGTATGGTGACACATGAAACCTATTCTCGCCGAGAAGGCAGCGACAGTCGGGAAACTTACTTCACCCCGGGTGAGGTCGAGCGCGGCGGCGAAAGTGCTGTTCTGAAATTGGATGGCGAGCCGGTTGATATCGGCCGCGTCATCAAAATGTCGAAGTCGAAGAAGAACGTCGTCGACCCTGATGAAATTATCGCCAATTACGGCGCCGATGCGGTGCGCTGGTTTATGCTGTCCGACAGCCCCCCGGAACGAGATCTGCCGTGGTCCGAAGCGGGTATCGAAGGTTGTTGGCGATTTGTTCAGCGCCTTTGGCGTTTGTTCGGGCAGTTCGATGATAGTGCCTCGGGCGAAGACAAGGCGCTGCTGCGCAAAACGCACCAGACTATCGCCGCAGTTGCTGACGATATTGAGGCTTTGTCGTTCAACAAGGCGGTGGCCCGCCTTTACGAGCTTACTGGTGCAATCGAGAAGGCAGAACCATCAGGCGACCGCAACGCGGCCATCCGGACGGTGCTGTTGCTTGCCTCACCCATGATGCCGCATCTGGCCGAAGAGGCTTGGCACGGACTCGGTGGCGAAGGTTTGATTGCCCAAGCCGCTTGGCCGGAAGTTGATCTGGAACTGCTGGTTGACGATGAAGTTACCATCGCGATTCAGCATAAGGGCAAACTGCGCGATACGATTACGGTCGCGAAGGGGTTGCCCAAAGATCAGATCGAAGCGCTTGCACTCGCCAGCGAGAAGGTCCAGCGTTCGCTTGATGGAGCGGAGGTTCGCAAAATGATCGTTGTGCCCGACAGGCTGGTCAATATCGTGACATGAACCGCTCTGTGCTCGCCTTAACCGCGCTTATGTCGCTTTCAGTCCCCCTTGCGGGATGTGGCCTTCAACCTATGTACGCGGGCGGAAATAGCGGCGCAGTGGCGCAGGGCCTGGGTGCGATCGAGGTTGCTCCGATAGAGGGCCAAGCGGGCTGGCTGGTCCGTAATGCGCTGCGCGACAAATTGGGCGCGGTGCCTTCAACCGATCCCAGATACAGGCTCGATGTCAGGCTTGATGACCGGCTCGAAGGTTTGGGCGTTTTGGGCGATGACACGATTGGCCGCGAGCGCCGGATACTGCGTGCCCGATATCAATTGGTCGACATTAGCAATGGCTCAATTTTGCTCGATGCAACCGCCGGATCTGATGCCGGAATTGACGTTGTTTCCAGCGAATATGCGACAATTGCGGCAGAGCAAACCGCGCTAGAAAATCTCTCTCGCGAAGTCGCCAGCCGGATTGTTACGCAACTTTCGCTGACGCTTCGCAGCCAATCGTGAAGGCGACGCAGAAGGACTTTGCCAGCGGCGCGAAGCGCGCAGCGATGCAATGCCGCGTGTTCTTCTTTTGCGGGCCGGATGAAGCGGGGGCCTCAGCGGCTGCCAACCGGATCATATCCTTGTTGGATGATCCCGGTGAGCGGGTCGAAATGGCTGGCTCCGCTTTAAGGAAGGACCCCGTCAGCCTTGGCGATGAAGCGCGTTCGGGTTCGTTGTTCGGTACCACCCGCCATATCCTAATCCGGGCGAGCGGCGATGAAGCGCATGACGCGGTGGCCAATCTGCTGAGTGGTTCGGGCGAGGCGTGCCCTGTCCTGATTGTTGCAACCTCAGCCACAGATAAATCGCGCACCGCCAAATTGCTAGAAAAGCGCGACGATGCGCTGGTCGCGATGTTCTGGCCGCCCGACTTAAGCGCGGTCACCGCAACAGTGCGTACCTTGGCCGATGGCGCCGGATTGCAGCTCAACGGCGACATCGCAGAGCGGATTGCGCGGGCAGCAGGGTTGGATGTGCGGCTGGCCCAGTCGGAAATTGAGAAGATAGCACTTTTCTTAGATTCGTCTCCCCAGTCACCACGCGTCGCAGATGGCGATGTGCTGGCAGCGATCGGCGCAAAGACCGAGGATGATGGCTTCATGCCCTTGGTCAATGCGGTCCTATCCGGTGAAACTCAAAAGCTTCAGGCCGAATTGCAGAGGATGCACGAAGTTTCGATTAATCCCGTTGGTTTGCTGCTCGCTTTCGAACGGCGCGCAGCACAATTGGCGCAAATTTCCGCGAAAGTCGGGCCGCGCGGTGATATAAAATCTACGATTGATGCCGAGAAACGCGCGCGCAGGATATTCTGGAAGGATGAGCGCGATATCGCCACTCAATTGCGCAAGTGGCGGGGGCCGAAACTCGAACGATTGCTAGCCAAGCTTGTCGAATTGCATCGGGCATTGCTGTCGAATAGCCAATCTGCAGAATTGCTGCTCGCTCAGGGCCTGACTGAAATAGCCCGTGCTGCCGCCCCGCGGAAATAGCCGAATCAAACAGGTCATAAGTCGGCGCGTTAATTGATAAGCAATTCTACCTAGGCCATATCGCTTCTTGATGTAGCAGGCTCTCCTGCTCGGGTTGCAATGGCTGGGTGAGAACATGAATGCACCGGCAAAATTTGATGACGCTGGCTCTCAAATCGCCAGCGCGACCGTGCCTTCGCTCGAGCGTAAGCGGGTGCGTGCCTATCTCGCATTAACAATTGCAGATGTGGCCGCAATTGTTCTTGCCTTCATCATCGCCGGCATGGCCTATCGCGGTGCAGCGATGGACCGGCAAGCGCTGCTCGAGGCTTGGCTATTCTTGCCGCTTTATCTCACCATTGCGCTTTACAATCGGGCCTATTCCATTCGCGGACTTACCGACGGAGCCTTTGCAGCGAAGAAAGTGCTCATTTCAGTGATAGTCGCGGCGGCGTTGCTGAATTTTCTCGCATTCTATGCGCGCTTCAACGCGTCATTCTCTCGCGGCACTTTTACCATTGGCCTGACTCTGTCGGCCCTGATATTGACATCGATCCGCCTATCGAGCGCGCGAATATTGCGACGGAGGTGGGGCCCAATAGCGCAGAATCTGGCGATCATTCACGCTGGCGGCCCTTCGTTACAGATCGGCCATGCGCGGAACATTGATGCAAAGAAATTTGGCCTTGGGGCCTACCCAAACGATCCCGAGATGCTCAACCGCTTGGCGCAATGCCTAAGGCATCAAGAGAAAGTTTTGGTCAGCTGTCCCTTTGATCAGCGTGAGGACTGGTCTGAGATGCTCCGCGCGTCGGGCAAGCATGGCGAGATTATTAGCGATACCGAGAGCGAAACCGCCATTTTGGGTATTACCCAATATCCGGAACAATCCAGAGCAGGCTTGGTCGTCTCAACTGGACCACTGGGTTTGCGCGCCAGGGTATTCAAGCGGATGTTTGATATCACGGTCGCGGCGATTGGCCTGGTGGTAACTTCGCCCATATTATTGATGGCCGCGATCATGATTAGGTTAGAGGATCGAGGGCCGGTTCTGTTTATTCAGAACCGAGTAGGACGCGGCAACCATCAATTTTCCATGTTGAAGCTTAGGACTATGCGGGATGTAGCACAGGACAAATCGGGCGCGGTTTCGACTAGCAGGACCGATCGACGAATTACCAAAATCGGCAAATTTCTGCGGCGCACGAGCATTGATGAGCTTCCTCAATTGATCAACGTGCTTCGCGGCGAAATGTCGATAGTAGGACCGCGCCCGCACGCCTTGGGTTCGCAAGCTGGCGAAAAATTGTTTTGGGAGGTGGAGCGGCGTTATTGGCATCGCCATACGCTCAAGCCTGGCCTGACTGGCCTTGCCCAAGTACGTGGTCAGCGCGGCACGACCGAGCTGGAAAGCGACCTGTCAGATAGGCTAAAGTCTGATTTAGAATATATCGCGTCTTGGAGCTTGTGGCGCGATTTTATGATTGTAGTCAAAACCTTAACGGTACTGCGGAGCGATAGAGCGTATTAATTTCCGGCGTATTGACGAGCAAGGAATTGCCAATCAAGTAGGGCTGTTGCCGCCATTTCCACCACCGCTCAACAATACCAAAAGACCTAATGCGGTCATCACGCCAACCCCGGCCCATAGCCAACCAACAGGTTCTTCTTCGACGTAATCATCATTAATCATGATCGCGAAAGCGGTCGGCGTCGGGCGCACTTCCGCGTGCGCCGCAGTGCTTGCAAACAGGAGCGTTATGGACGCCAGTAAAGCGAGCGAAGATTTAATCATAGCGCACCTCTTACACCGTTTTTTTGAATTCGTCATTAATCGCAATCAATATTTGTCTACGAATGCCGCTGAAACTGGCAAAATTCGGGCCAGTGCAATCTGTCAGGCTGGAGCAAGCTGGTGATTTGATCGACGCCATCTGCTAGTCACCAAACGTCAATTTTGGAAAGATTGTTTTGCAAATACTTATCTTGGGACTGAACTATGAACCCGAACCTATCGGGATCGGCCCATATACTGCCGGGTTGGCGCAGTATCTTGCGGCGCGAGGCCACGAGGTGACTGTAATCGCTGGAAACCCCTATTACCCAGATTGGCGGCTGGCTGAAGGAGCCAATCCAGCGGGCTCATCAGAGACAAAAAACGGCGTCAAAATTATCCGTGTCCCGCATTATATTCCGTCAAGACCGTCTGGGGTTAAACGGATTCTCCATTATTTAAGTTTCGCCCGAAATGCGCGTTCCGCGGCGAAGAATAGCGGTCCGGCGGATATTGTTGTGGCGATTGCACCAGCATTGCTGTCTGCGCCCGTGGCGCTTCGGGTTGCACAACAGCGCCGCGCTGTCAGCTGGTTACATATTCAGGATTTTGAAGTTGAAGCGGCGATTGCAACCGGACTTTTGTCTCGCGGCCCAATTGCCAGCTTGGCAAAACGGTTTGAGAGATGGGTGCTCTCCAGTTTTGATCATGTCAGTTCAGTATCGCCAATGATGGCCCTCAAAGCCAAGAGAAAAGGTGCTGACGCTAATCGTACAGTGGAGCTGCGCAATTGGGCTGATGAGTCGGTAAAGCCTAGCCTGTCGCGGCATGAAACTCTCCGCGCGGAGTTGAGCCTTCCAGCCGGGATTATTGCGCTCTATTCGGGCAATCTTGCTCTCAAGCAAGGATGCGGCTTGTTAGGAGAGGCGGCAAAGGTGCTGGCGGAGGAGCCCGGCCTGCATATAGTCGTCTGTGGCGCTGGTCCAGCGCGCAAAATTTTGGAAGAGGCTGCGTGTAACTTGCCAAACCTGCATGTCCGAGATCTGATGCCACGGGAACGCCTTAACGATCTGTTGGGCATGGCTGATATCCATTTGCTGCCCCAAATTGAGGGCGCGGCGGATTTAGTCCTTCCATCCAAGCTGGCCAATATGCTTGCGTCAGGCAGGCCTGTGGTGGCTACGGCAAAGGCCGGAACCGGTTTGGCGCAGGAGGTTGAAGGCTGCGGGATAATTACGCCGCCCGGCAATGCGCATCACTTCGCACAAGCTATCAAGCTATTAGCCAAGGATGCGGGAATGCGGGCAACCTTAGGAGATGCAGCTGCGAAACGAGCGCATGAACGATGGACGAGTACTGTCCTGCTCGAACGATTTGCTTTAGCGCTTGAACACGCCGTTTCTATGCCGGAGGAAGTGTGAGTTTAATTGCATCCCAAGTGGTAGAGCGACGGTCTCGGGCAGATGTCGAATTTGATCCGTGGATGCTTCTCGCGTTTCTCTATCCACTCAGCAAGTTGGTGATGATCGACTTTATCGGGCAGCTTTATCTTACCGACATTCTGGGCGTTGCCTTGCTAATTTTTATGATCCGCTCGCCGGATTTCGCGGCCCGACTGGGCGAGCTGCGCTTGCTGTTAATTTTGATGGGACTGTGGCTGGCGAGTTTGATCATTACAGACCTCCTTCGCCAATCTGCACCCGAAGATTTCCTGCGCGGTTGGGCTAAAATTATCTTCTTCGGAGTGCAGATTGCTGCGCTGTGGTTGTTTCTGCCACGCCGGCGCGGCTATCTCATAGCCTTTGCCCTTGGCTCCTCAATTTCTTGGGGCCTTGGCGTGTCTGAACGGTTTGCCGGGTATGAGTGGAAGTTTGGATATGACCGCGCTGCGGCGTTTTTTGTGATTGGCCTAATTTGTGTCGGCTGGAGGCGGTGGCCGCTGTTGCGAACGCTTAGCCCTGCTTTGCTGGGAGCGTTGGCGATATTTGTATTGTTCCAGAATGCGCGGTCGTCTTTCATCACAATTCTGTTGGCGGCCGGAATCTGCGGGCTGGTGCTTGCGGTGGAACGGTGGCCTGCGCTGCAAAGGAGTATCCGCGCTCCGACATTCGGCTTGCTGCTGTTAGTTGGCGCCGCAGGGGCGTCGCTCGTAAACTCTGGCTATGCTAGCCTCGCAGAATCGGGCGGGCTGGGCGCCGAAGCGCGGGCAAAATATGCCGAGCAAACGGCCGGCGATGTTCCGCTCATCTTCGGTGGCCGCTCGGAAAGCCTTATTTCGGTCAAGGCAATCGGAGATTCGCCGGTAATTGGCCATGGCAGCTGGGCCAAGGACCGCCGATACGTCGAACTCTATCGGTCGATGCGTCTACGATTGGGGTTGCCGGTCCATGATAATTATTTCCAGACCCGCGAACTGATCCCCACACATAGCTATGTACTTGGCGCATGGGTGGAGGCTGGCGCGCTCGGAGCGCTGTTCTGGCTCTATGTCCTGGGCCTTCCATTCGTTGCTATCTATCAATTGCTTGGCAGGAATGAGCCGCTCCTGCCGCTCGTCGCTTATCTTTCGATTGGGCTGGTTTGGGCGATCCCATTCTCTCCTTTTGGAGCTACCGAACGGTTTATTGCAGCCTATCAGATTGTGGTGCTGATGTGGGTCATCCGCTCGCCAAGCTTTGTGAATGACGCACTCAAGGGTCGATCGTTGGGATGAAAATTCTACACGTAGTTGCGAGTTGCGACCGAGCAGAGGGCGGGGTCATTGAGGGTGTATTCAAGCTTGGGGATACCTTTCGGGCGATGGGGCACTCACAAGAATTGTTAACGCTTGATTTGCCGGGGTCGCCCGCTGTCCTGGAATCTCCTGTGCCTGTTCATGCAATGGGGTCTGTCCAGCCCGGCGGCTCTATGCCGTGGGCCAAATTGCGCCGTTGGGCTCGCCGGTCGCCAAAGGCGGTTCGGTGGTTACAGCAGTATGCGGCGGATTATGATGCAATCGTCGTTGATGGCTTGTGGAATTACGCGACGCGCGGGGCACGGTTGGGTTTAGCCAAGCAGGATGTGCCCTATGTCGTGTTCCCGCACGGTATGCTCGATCCGTGGTTTAAGGCACGCTATCCGCTCAAGCATTTCGCCAAAAGCTTGCTCTGGTCTTTCAACGAGGGGCCTTTGCTGCGGCAGGCGGAGGCGGTCGCATTTACAAGCGCGACCGAACGCGACTTGGCGAGGGAGACCTGGTCGCATTGGTGGGCGCCGTGGCGTATGCGCGAGCAGCTTGTCGGGTTTGGAACGAGCCTTCCTCCATCTAAAACAGAAAAAATGGCTCAGGCTTTTCGCGGCGCAGTGCCAGAACTGGCAGGTCGTCCTTATATTCTGTTTCTCAGCCGGCTTCATGAGAAGAAAGGCTGCGAAGTCTTGCTCAATGGCTACGGCGCGGTGGCCGACAAGGTGGATTTTGATCTGGTAATGGCCGGACCGGGTAATCCGCAATATGCACGGGAGCTGCAAGCTCTTGCGAAAGAATCAGGCTCTGAGGCGCGAATTCATTTTCCCGGCATGCTTACCGGCGAGGCTAAATGGGGCGCTCTATATGGATGTGAAGCGATGGCCCTGACGTCGCATCAGGAAAATTTCGGAGTCGTCGTCGCCGAATCCCTTGGTTGTGGCCGACCGGTGATCATTTCGGATCAGGTCAACATTCATCAGGAAGTCGCGGATGCTCAAGCTGGGCTAATCTGCGCCGACAATCAGGACGGAGCGGCTGCTGCGCTCCTTGCATTTTCGGAGCTGGGTACGGCCGAACGAAAAGTGATGGGTGCGCGGTGCAAAGACCTGTTCGAGGCTAAATTTGATATTGCAAAAACTGCGGCGCTCTTGGCCCGAATTTTCGAGGACGCCAGCAAGTTGAGAACGGCAGCAAGTGAAGTGGGTAAATTGGATAAAACACTTTCCTACAAATAACCTAAATGGTTATTGATGGCATAGAAAGGAACCTCTATGTCAGATAACAATCTCCAAATTCGCCACCCGGCACGATACGTCCCGCTAACCGCCCTTGCCACCGGTTCGCCTGGAAGCGATGCGATTCCCGTCTCCTTGGGAAACCCCATCCCCTGTGCCGTTCAGCCGCTCGGCTCCGTTCGAGCGTTAACTCCCGACAATGCAGTTGAGCCGGGCCTCGCAGTCTTGGTGGATTGTTCTGCGGCGGGCACCATTATGCTCGAACTTTCTGATGGTTCGCAATTGCCGCTGACGTACTCGGCTGGGGTCACGTTGTTGCCTTTTGCTGTTCGCAGCACGGTGTCGGTCGGTTCGACTGCCACATTCAACGCTTGGGTGCTTAGCTGATGCTTGGCCTGCACATGCCGCGCGCGCACAAGGCGAAGAAGACTTGGCCTGTCTCCGAAGGTAACGATTGGCCCGTCGTAATGGCCGCCCCACCTCAAATCATTGTCGGGTCTACGCCCTCTCTACTCAGGGCATGGTTTGCCGGAAGTGGAAGTAACGCCTATCCGCTCGCCTCCAATGTACAGGGCGGGCATTTTACATTCTGCCGCGGCCTGCCGGATACCGCTGCACCGACTTTGGGGTTCAAACCTGCCCCGACAGTTTCCACTGAACCAAACGGCACCCGCGTCCCATCCGGCCAGCAATTCTCATTCTACCATGAGGGTGCTAGCCTCGAACTGCATTTCCAGAACAACGATCGCGGTTATTTGCTCAAGATTGATGGCGAATATGTGTCGCTCACGCCCCGGATAGACGCGGGACAAACTTACTCGCGGATTGATCTGGGTACACGCAAATTACGCCGCTTTGACCTGATAACCTATAAAGCCGCATTTGCCGGGGTTTGGACGGCTGTGTCAGATACTATTTACGCCGCGCCCGTAAGAGGCCCCCGAACCATCTGCATCGGCGACAGTTTCACAGAAGCGGATGCCGCCGGTTGGACCAATTGGTTCGCCGAATCGCTTGGCTGGGACGATGTCTGGACCTCTGCCGTTGGCGGCACGGGTTATGTTAATAATGGCAATGGATTGGCGCTCAATTGGCAGGAACGGCTGGCACCCGATGTTATCGCCTATCGCCCCGAAGTCGTCTTTCTGCACGGAAGCGTCAACGATCTCGCCCAAACCCCGGCCACGATGTATGCGGCGGTGAAATCTCTCATCAGCCAGCTACGCAGCGCGTTACCCGATGCTGTCATTGCCGGCGGTATGAACACTCCGTTCGGGGTGGAATATTGGGTAGCCAACAATTTGCTGGTCTATGATGCCGCCAAGCAGGGCTTTCTTGATGGCGGCGGTGCCTGGATGAGCACGCTAGAATTGCCCCATGAATTCTCAGGTGACTCAGTGGGCAATGACGCATCGTTGATGGACGCAGTGGCTCAGGGCCGCCCAGGAAATGGCGGCGCGCCAAATATTCTGGCTGGCCAATCCGGTTTCAGGGTCAACACCTCAAGCGCCACTCCCGCTACCAATCTGCGCATCGGTTCGACTGTTGAAATCGGTAGCGGGGCAACGCGCGAACGGGTGGCTATCACGGTCACAGGCTTGTCGGGCGGGCGGATAATCTACGGGTTTGATGGCATGTTCAAATATGCCCATGCGGCAGGTGAACCTGTTCGCGAGGTCGCGCCAAGTTATCTCACCGGACAAGGTAGCCAACTCTCCCCGTCCGCATGGGGCAATTCGAACCTCTATGTCGGGTCCGACGGATACCATCCATCTGCCGCCGGCAATCTGGCGCTTGGTCAAGCCAATGCGGCATTGCTTAAACGGCATTTGGCTACCATCGGGCGCGAATAAAAATTGCGGGGAGGGGGATATGCCAATTACGCCTCCTTCCCGCTCTTCCATTCCGCTTCATCGCATCATAGAGTTATGGCTATGGCCGGGCCGCGAAACTCTAAGCTTGATACTTTGCAAGACAGCGCGCCGCTCTCGCTGACGGTGATTATCCTTACGCGGGACGAGGCCATTCATTTACCGCGAGTATTGGCATCTGTTGCAAATATTGCCGAGCGCGTGATCATCGTTGACTCCGGCTCAACCGATGAAACGATCAATATCGCACTGCAGTCCGGCGCATCAGTATTTGAACGGCCCTGGCTAAATTATGCGGATCAATTTCAGTGGGCACTGGGCCATTGCGGGATCGACACAGAGTGGGTGATGCGCCTCGACGCTGACGAATGGATAGGGCCGGATTTGGTGCGAAACCTTCGCGCAACCCTACCTGCATTGGCCGCGGAGACCACTGGCATCAGTCTTGACCGCCAACATCATTTTCTAGGGCGCTGGATTAAACATGGCGGGCGCTATCCGCTATCCCTCCTTAGAATCTGGCGCCCCGCAGCGGGCCGCATAGAACAGCGCTGGATGGATGAACATATCATCCTCACTCATGGCGACATTCTCCACGTTAGAGGCAAATTCGTTGACGATAACCAGCGCGGCCTCGGCTTCTTTACTACGAAGCACAACGTCTACGCCTCGCGTGAAGCGGCCGATATACTGATCGCCAAATATCAGTTGGATGGCGAGCAAGACCGATCCGAAATAGCGTCAACGGGACAAGCCAAGCGAAAGCGCTCTGCCAAACTATCGTTCTACAACCGGCTGCCATTGGGTGTCGGACCGGCAATGTACTTTCTTTTCCGCTATATCTTCCAGCGCGGCTTTCTCGACGGCCGCGCAGGCCTGATCTACCATCTCCTGCAAGGTTTCTGGTACCGCTTCCTTGTCGATGCCAAGCGCTATGAACTGGAGCGCGCAATGGTCAGCTGTAAAGACGCAGAAGAGCGGCTTGACGCTCTCGAAGCAGTGACCGGATTGGGTGTCAGAAAATTTCTGGATCGCAGCAAAGGTTCGCGCGATGATGGCTGACCCGAATTCAGCCGGCTCGGGTCCTGTTGCTTGGCGGCATGAAAGCGTCCCAGCGCCACAAATGACGCCAAACGATGAAAGCATTTTTTTCGGCTTCCACGATATCTCCCCGTGGTCGCCAAACGGCGAATTGTTGCTGGGCCTCAGGCTGCCCCCGACTGCGCAATCAGTGGCGGATACAACGCAACCGGCATCGATTTGCTCATGGGATCCAGATACGGGCGAAGTGGTAAATATCGCGGACACGACCTGCTGGAATTTCCAACAGGCGGCGCGGATGCAATGGGTACCCGGTCACACTGGCATTGCGGCCTTCAACACTATCGGCAGCAGCGGTGGATGCGTGGCTGGGCTGGTTGATATGGACATGAATGAGCGCAAAGTGGCTGATGGAGGCCTCTATGCTATTTCCCCGGACGGGACTTGGGGCATAAGCCCTGATTTCGGCACTTTGGCGGCGAGGTGGCCAGCCTATGGATATGCCAGCCTGTTGCAAAAACCGCTTTCGGATGATGCAGGCGAAACCGGATTGTGGCGCAATGATCTGGCCTCAGGGCAGCGTCGCCTTTTCCTCTCCTTAGCTAAAGTCTTGGACGAATGGGACGAAGCAAGCACCGGCGCAGGGCATTTCCTGACGCATCCTTCGATTAGCCCAGACGGGACCAAAGTGGTTTTCCTACACCGATTTTTTGCCGACGATGAGGGGTCCTTTACCCGGATGCTGGTGTGCGATGCAGACGGGACCAATCTTATCTCTCTAGCCGAGGAGAAGGTCAGCCATTTCGATTGGCTTGATAATCAAACTCTGTTGATCTGGGCGCGTTTTGCAGGAAGCGGCTTGGCCAAGATGCGCTCAAGCGGTGCACTCAATTCTTCACTCATCCGGCCCGTGGTCAATCTTGCAAGGCGCTTCACTGGCCGGTGGAAGAAGCGGGTGTTGTCGGAAAGCTACTTCGCGCTCAAGATCGATGGATCGGGTAACAAAACAAAGTTCGGCTGGCCAGCGCTTGATTGTGACGGGCACCCGATGGTTGCGCGGCGCCATGATTGGATTGTGACCGACACCTATCCAGATGCGCAGGGTGAATTGGCGCTTATCCTGTGGAACCGGCAGACCCGGCAGCGGGTCGATGTTGCACGGATCAGGGACGGGGTGATGAGCCGTGATAGCGATGCAAAATGCGATCTCCATCCCCGGTGGAACCGCGACGAGACCAAGATAGCCGTCGATTTTTGCGAAAATGGGCTCCGCCGGATGGCTGTGTTTGATGTGTCCGCGATTGTGGCGCCGACATGAAAATTAGCGTCGTCACCAACGCCTTTAACCAAGGCGAATATCTGGCCGCAGCCGCCGAAAGCATTCTATCGCAAACCGGAGTTGAGGTTGAATATCTGATCGTAAATCCCGGCTCGACTGACACAACAGATCTGGTGTTGGAACAGCTTGCGAAAATCCATTCCGGTCGCTTCACCGTTTTATCAGAACAGGACGATGGACCTGCTGACGGATTGAACAAAGGCTTTGCCAAAGCCAGCGGCGATTGGCTGATATATCTCAATGCTGATGACGTATTTCTGCCGGACGCATTTGCTCAGGCTGCGTTCGAAATGGAGAAGTACCCCGATGCAGGCGCGATTATCGGTAACGGGTATATCACTGATGCGAGCGGAAATTTCATCCGCCGCGCCATCTCAACACAGTTCAGCGCGCGCAAGTTTGTGATGGGCACGGCTTTCGCCTTGCAGCAATCAACCTTCTATAATGCTGCAGCGTTTCGAGCGGTCGGCGGCTTCAATTTGGCGAATAGCACCAGCTGGGACGCAGAATTGCTAGTTGACCTCGACCGCGCTGGATATCCGCTAATCAATGCTGCTGGCTTCTGGTCAATCTTCCGCATGCAGCCCAATTCTATCACGGTCAGCCAGCGTTTTGCCGATGAAAGCCTGCGCACGCATGACCGCTATTTCCGCGAACAAATTGGCCACAAGATCACTCCGCGCGACAGGCATCTGCGAAAGCTGAGGCAAGTGGCACAGCGGTTTATTCATCCTTACATGACAATTGCCCGGATCAGTGACCAGCTTATGCCGCGCAAGCATCAGTTCCGCGAAGCGCTGCCACCCGATTGGGCGGAAGACCTTTGACGCTGCAAAGGATCGCATTCGTCTGGGACAATTTTGGCCCGCTGCATGCTGACCGGTGCAATGCTGTCGCGCGCCATTTGCGTGGATCGGCAGAGGTCCTGGGCATAGAATTATTCGCTGGCAGCGATTTGTATGATTGGATCCAACCGGAGAATTTAGACTTCCAAAAACAGACGTTGTTTGAAATTGGCCGCTGGGGAGATCATGCGAACTGGAAAATCGCAAGCGCTATCGTGCGCTGCGTTCAGCAATTCAATTGTGAGGCTGTCTTCCTCAGCCATTACAATGAGCCAGCCATTTTGCTCGCCGCGTTGCGTCTCAGGCGCAAGGGAATTGAAATTGTCACGATGGGATGTTCCAAATATGACGATGCGCGGCGGTCCGGTTTGCGCGAGCGGGCCAAGCGGTTGTTTTTGAAACCCTACTCTGGGGCGATCGGATCGGAAGACCGTTCGCTGGCCTATTTCCGGTTTTTGGGTTTGCCCGAAGCGCGTATTTTCGGTGGCTACAATACGGTTGATCAAGACCGCATACGCAGGCAAGCAGATTATCCCGAAGCAGATCGCAAAAGATTTGCAGAACGGCCATTTCTGGCTGTGGCGCGGTTGATTTGGGAAAAGAATTTCCCCGGCATGTTGCGCGCCTATGCGGCCTATTCGAAAAGCACCCAAGATCCGCGGCGGTTACAAATCGCGGGCTCGGGCCCGCTTGAGGCGGAGCTAAAAGCGCTGGCTACCAATTTGGGAATTGAAAGCCACATCGACTGGCTGGGTTTTGTTCAGACCGAGCAGGTGGCGCCATTAATGCGTGATGCGCTATGCATTTTGTTACCGAGCGTGTCGGAAACCTTCGGTAATGTGGTGCCAGAGGCGCTTGCGCTTGATCTCCCGGTCCTCGCCAGCACTCAATGTGGCGCGACGGACAGGCTGACAAAGAATGGTGTCAGCGGTTTTACGTTCCAAGCTGACGACGAAGACCGGCTGGCCGAATTGATGATAAGGGTCTCCGGCGATGAAGATTTATGGACCGATCTGCGGAACGGCGCGCGCGAACTTGCGCCGCTTGGACATAGCGATGCGTTTGCGAACTCAGTCGCGCGATTGATCGGCGGATAATGATTCTGGTGACGGCCTGACGCCGATCTGCTTGGCCGGATTGCCGCCCCAAACGGTTCCTTCGGCTACATCACCAATCGCACAGCCGCGAGCCGCAAGAACGGCTCTCGCCCCAATGGTTACGCCTGGGCCAACATACGCCTCAGCGGCAATCCAGCTGCCTGCCCCGATCATGATGGGCCTCGTCACCAATTGGAAATGGGTGTCCCTAATGTCATGGCCTCCTGCACACAGGAATGCGCGCTGCGAGACAATGGCCCCTTCGCCAATATCGACAGGGGCCATGTTGTAGCAATGGACGCCAGGCCCCAATGTTGCCTTGCTGTGCATTATCAAATTTCGAGGCAGCCAGATTTTCGCGCTGGGGTAAATCACGCAGGCCCGCCCGATTTTTGCGCCGAATAGCCTGAGCAAGGTCCGCCGCCACGCACGCCCCAGTGGCGGCGGAGCGATCCGGCCAAATAGTGTCCAGACTGCGATCCATAGCGCCCGCTCAATCCGATTGGTGAGGGGGAAACTGGGGCCGCCATCGAGTGGCCGGCTGCTTGATGCGCCAAGTGGCTTCACTGTTCGGTTCGCACCATAGTCAGCCTGCGGAGTTCGAAAATTGCGTCATCGGCACTCTGTTTGGGAGCGGCGAAAAGGGTCAAACGAGCCGTGGGGCAACCGGCGGCGATGGTGATTGTGTAATCTTTGTCGCCACTCGTTTTGCTAAGTTGGTGGCCGCTATTGCCGGCGCTTTTACCTGCGCACGACATGCGCCATTCCAGTTCTGGAGTTCCCGTGGCGGTGCCATCCACTCCGAACCGCCACCGACCCGGCCCGACCGACAGCAATTGAGAAAAAATAGGTCCGCTTGCATCCTGCGTTCGCTCGATCACAATCCCGCCATTTTCGGCCTTCGAAATCAACACGGGGGCAGCGCGGGCAAGTTGCCACTCACCGCCGATCGCTGCTGCTTTCGGGACACCCTTGGTGAATTGCGGATCATATATCGGCCCCGCAAAAGGGGCACCGGGGGGCAGCGATGCTCGCCAGGCTTGCATCGTCAAATCATCATATCCGCTCTTAGAAAATCCGATGGCGGCGTCGCGGATCATAATTGCCAGCCATGCGCCGTCGGCGCGATCGAACTGGCCCAGTAAAGCCGTACGTTGTTCGGCAATTTTGCGGTTTGCCGGTTGGGACCGAAAATAGCCTTCCCACCAGCCCTTGCCAGTTCGCGTTTGGGCGCGAACAGCAAGCGCGGCAATTCCGCCTTCAATTCCGAGCAATCTATCAGTCAGGGGTGTGGCGGTTTCAGCCCCGATCGTTCTACCCAGTGCGTCGATGCGCTGAGCGGCCACGACCGGCTCGGCTTCGCGCAATGCTGCTTCAACCAGCGCAATATTGGTCGCCGCGTCGCGCCACCCGAGCGCGGCAGCCAGATTAAGAATGATCAATTGCCGTTCAGGCGGCATCGCAGGTGAGGATACGGCCAGCGCAAATTGGTCGATCGGCATCGCCGCTACAGCGTGTTTCCCAAACTTGGCCGCGGCCTGCCGCGAACCCTTGCCGATGGCGGCTTGCGCAGCCTGCTTTTGCGCCTCACTCGACCAAGGGATTAATTGTGCGGCTTCGGGCCGAACCTTAGAATAGGCTTGCAGGCTGAGAGCCGACCCGCCCATCACACCTATGACCCCGGTGAGTAGCCCGGCCCAGATGCGGCGCATCAGGCCGCGCTCTCCCGCCCATAGGAATAATAGGCACCGTAATCATAGCCATAGCCCGATTGGCGCGGGTCAAATTTGTTGAGAACCGCTCCGTCGATATGGATGCCATTCTCACGCAGTCTGCGGATGGCGGTTTGCGCCCGTCCATGGGTTGCGCGTCCTGCTTCGGTGACAAACACCAGATGGCTGAGCCGCTGGGCAAGCAGCACTGTGTCAGCCAGACCAAGCACCGGCGGGCCATCAAATATTACCACATCGTAGGCGGCGCAGACTGTGTCGCGGAAATCTTCGAAATTTGCGCTTGAAAGCAATTCGGGAACCGAGGGCGGCAATGGGCCAGAAGGAATTAAGTCGAGATTCTCTTGTGCTTTAACGACGGTATCCTGCCATTCATTCTGGCGGGTGAGGATATTGGTCAGCCCGATGTCGCGCGAGACACCAAAAACCTGGTGAAGCGAAGGGCGGCGCAAATCGCTGTCGACAATTAATACTTTTTGTCCCGCCCGCGCCATGCTGCGGGCGATGCCGTAAGCAACCAAGCTCTTGCCCTCCGATTGCTGGCTGCTGGTGATTAGCAATGAGCTAAGCCCCTCCGCCGAGAGCAGGCCAAGTGAGGTTCTCAGAGCAGCAAAGGATTCGGACGGGCCGGATTTCGGATCTTCCAACTCCGCTACGATGCCTTCGCCGCTGGCCAGTTTTGGAACTGTGCCAAGGAAAGGCAGGCCAAGCCGGTCGGTCACATCCTCAGGCGTTCGTGCAGCATCGTCGATAAATTCGCGCAGGAACACATAGACTGCCGCCAGCAACAATCCGCCAAACAGCGCCAAGGCCATGTTGAACAGCGGATTAGGGCTGAACGCACCGCCGGGGACCTTCGCCCGGTCCACCATCGAAATGTTGTTAGTGGTAACACCAGCCGAGGCGCTGACTTCTTTAAACCTCTGCAGCAGAGCATCATACATCGCCCGATTGGTGCCGGCTTCGCGTTCAAGGATATTATACTGGATGCGTTCTGATTGTTCGTTGGCTGTGCCTGCGCGCAGCGACGCGACTTGCGCGGCCAGACGTTGTTCATTGCGTAACGCAGCTTGATAACGCTGGCGTAGAGACCCGCGAACATCGGAAACTGCGCTGCCCAATTGCTGGTCGATACCTTGCAGTCGTTGCTGGTGTTGCTGCATCACCGGATGTTCGGATTTATACCGCTCACCATCGCGCGCCATGTCAGCGGATACCGTTGCGCGTTCACGTTGCAGCCCTTGAATATAGCTATTCTCCTGAACATCAGGGATTGAAAGCGAATCGCCCGATTGCGCGACACGGAATTTTTCTTCTGTCGCGATTCGCTGTGTCCGGGCCTGATTCAGCGCGGTGTTCGCATCGGCCAGATTAGTTTGGACCAGTGATACATTGCCGTCACGGTCACCCGGTTCGGGCAAATCGACCAACCCAAATCGGCGCGCATAATCGACCTGCGCACGTTCGCTGGTTTCGAGGCGTCCTTTGGCCAGCTCCAGCTGCTCTTCAAGATAAGTTCTGGCATAGGACGAACTATCAAATTTGCGTTGCAGATTGGCGGCGATAAAGCTTTCGATATAGGCGTTGGCGATGACCGCAGCGTATGTTGCGTCCTTGCTGGTGAACCCGACTTCGACCACCCGGCTATATCGCGGTAATTCGGCGATTACATTGGCCTGCAAACTGGCTGCAATACTATCTCGCCGCGTTTGCGCCATGGTCTTGCCCGGTGCTGCAATTTGCGGAGCGGGGATGCCCATCCGGTCAAAATAAGTGTCATCATTTGCGAGGTTGAGCCGGCCGGCGACTTTTTCGGCCATTCCGGTGCTGAGCAGCACATCAAGCTGGGTCTGGAGAAAGCGTTCCACATCCCATTCAACTGGCGGCATGGTGGCATCTTCGTCGAGCACCTCATTCACCTGACTGTCGATCTGGATGGTGCCGGTCGCTTTGTAGATCGGGGTGGTTGATAGCGTTACGATTACCCCGAGCACCAGCGCCGCAACGATCAACCCGGCGGTAATAAAGCGGTTACGGTAAAGCGCGCTGGCAACCCGGCGCAGATCGATCCCTATGCTTGGCATGGCTTGGGGCATGGCTTGGGGCATGGCTTGGGGCATGGCTTGGGGCGAAGCGTCCGGCATGGTGTTGCTGTTGTTAGAGCTTTGGCTCATGGCTCGCCTTGCTGAGTGTTGCGGCTCATCATTCAAAACGGCCTGAATATGCTGATTAGAGGCGCCGTGGTCAGCGCGTCACGGTAGAGTTGTTTCATAATATCGGTTCCGACGATTACTTGGTCACCAGGCAAAATCTCGACATCATCGGCGGCCCCGGCATTGATTGCGCCAAGGTTGAACAGAGCGCCAACGCGCTCGCCATCAATCCGGCGGAACACTACCACACTGTCAAATTTCGCGACGTTGGTCGGGCCAGCAGCCAAGGCCACAGCATCAATCAGAGAGATACGGCTGGGCATGTCATAAACGCCCGGCTTGGTCACTGCTCCAGTAACCGTAACCCGGCTGAGTGCCGCTTCTGTGATCGCAACGGTCACGCTAGGGTTGACCAGATAAAGTTGACCAAATCTGCGTTCCAAAGTTCGGGCGAAATCGGCTGCTGTTTGGCCTGCTGCCGGCACTGCTCCAAGCAGCGGAACCTGAACCTCTCCGTTGGAATCGACGATTGCGCGTTCGAGCGACAATTCGGGCTCCCTGAAGACAGAAATGCTCAGTTCGTCATTCGGGCCGATTTCCGAACGGCGCGGGGCAACTACATCGCCCACCGGAACGATATCATAGGCAGCGCTGCCCGAAGGCAGGTTTGGCGCAGGCCCGCCCGAGCAAGAGGCAAGAGCAAGAGCCGCCAACATCGTGGGCAACAGTGCTAACAGATGTCTCTTCATTGGCGGTTCCCGGCGCTGATACGTGAGATCACGCATTTCAGCTCAGCGGTAACTGCCATTCCGCCGCGCATTTCGCAATTCCGTTGGCAATTTTTGTGCAGCCGCTGTGCATAATGCTAAGAGCATCGCGAGAGTGCCCGTGCGCAGAGGAAAATCAAGCGCCGAATGGGCCAGCAGTACCGCCGCTACCCCCCAAGCGGCCCATGCAAGCCGGTCTGCGCGGACTTGTAGCAAATTCCACGCCAACAGGGCGAGCGCGACCAGCGCAGCAACAGCGGTGATGACACCAGCGACACCGCCTTCAAGCGCCAATTGTAAATAGTCGTTATGGGCGGCGACGACATAGCGCGTTTCGAGCAGATCGAGGTCCTCGTAAGCCATATAAACTGGCACAAAGCTGCCATAGCCCGATCCAAACGGCCACATCGCACGGGTTGCGGCAATGCTGTCGCGTGCCATGGTCAGGCGCTGGTCGTCCGGAGCGATGCCGAACCTTTCAAAGATGTCCGAAAACGCCGGGATAAACAAAATCGCGACTGACCCCAAAATTCCAGCCAGCACCAGCCCGGCCCACCACTTCTTTGCAGGCCGCCAGATGGCCAGCAAGGCGGCGAGCGCGGCCGGCAGCGACAAAGCTATCCCGGCGCGGGATGTGGTGGAAATTATTGCGAACAGCAGGAATATAACCCCCATCGTGGCAATGTATTTATATTGGCGGAAATGCCGCGTTGGCAGCAAGGCGATGGTCAGCAGCATTCCCGCAATCAGCAAATCAGCATGATGGTTGCGGTTCGTGAACATTCCGGTCGCGGTGCCCGCATGTTCTGTGGCATAAAGCGAGAAGCCGCCCGAGACGCGCTGGACAATGCCCAATGCCGCGCTGAGCAGAGCAAATCCAGCGACCAAGGCAAGCAGGCGCTTGATCGACTTTCCATCCAAGCGTGTCACCGCGATATGCAGCACCAGCGGGGCAACCAAGGTAAGCAGACCGATTGCCGCGGCGCCGGGATCTAGAGCAATTGGCCGCCAGCCCAGCTCATTTCCCGATGCAACCAACGACGCGGCGGCTAGCTCGCGTCCGGGCAGTGCGGTCCAGATTGACGGCGGCAAAGGTATCAATTGCAGAAGAGCAACGCCGAATAGGCCAAGCGCCAGCTTAGCTGTCCAGGCAAGCGGCCACTTCGCACTGGTCGCCAATGTGAGATAAAGCAGCGGCAATGCAGCAAGCAAAACGGCCAGATCATTCAACGGGCGCGATGTGCCTCCTGCGAGCAGCGCGACAATTAGCAAACCCGCGCAAGCCACAAGCCGAGTATTGCTGCGAGAGGTGCCAGTGTGCGTCATTTCCGCTTGCTTGCCCCCGCCGCATATTCCGCCACCGTTTGGGCGATACCGTGTTCTAGTGAAATCCTTGGCGACCAGCCTAGACCCCTGATCCGCGTGGAATCGAGCAATTTGCGCGGAGTGCCGTCGGGCTGGCTTGTATCCAGTTCCAAATTTCCCTCCAACCCGGTCGCTTGCATTACCATTTTCGCCAGTTCTGCGATTGTCAGATCGATTCCGCTGCCCACGTTGATGTGCTGTTCGTCAGAATAGTTCTTCAGCAAGAATACCAGAGCATCGGCCAAATCGTCGGCGTGCAGAAATTCTCTGCGTGGTGTGCCGCTGCCCCATACAGCCAAAGTATTCTGGCCCGCTTGCCTGGCCTCGTAAGCCTTGCGGATCAGTGCGGGCAGAACGTGACTGTTGTCGAGATCGTAAGTGTCATTGGTGCCGTAAAGATTGGTCGGCATGGCCGAAATGAAGTCGCAACCATGCTGGCGGCGGTAGGCCTGACACAGTTTTATCCCGGCGATTTTGGCAATCGCGTAATATTCATTGGTCGGCTCCAGCGGGCCGGTCAGTAGGCTGTCTTCCGTAATCGGCTGTTCGGCAAATTTGGGATAGATGCAGGATGATCCCAGAAACAACAGCTTTGACACGCCGCTGCGATATGCGCCCTCGATAACGTTTGTCTGGATTGCCAGATTGTCATGCAGGAAATCGGCTGGTGAGTCTGAATTTGCGCGTATTCCGCCGACTTTCGCGGCTGCCAAAATCACTGCATCGGGCTGGTTAGAATTGAACCACTCGCGGACTGCGGCCTGATCGCGCAGATCAAGCGTGCTGCGGTCAGCAGTCAAACATTCGCACTCCTCAGCCACAAGGCGGCGCAAGACAGCAGAGCCGACCATTCCGCGATGGCCCGCAACGAAAATACGCTTTCCTGATAATTCGAACATTCTGGCTGCCCCTTATTATCACCTATGTCATGGCAAGCTTCGGCGCGCATCGCAATTTATGTAACATCGCGGCCAAATTCACCGAGAGCCTGAAACAACCCGTCGCCATAATGCGCCAAGCTCTGCAATCGGAGGGCGGCAGTGGCCAAGCAGGAACGAGCGTTTCTGCAAGCCGACCAGTGAAAGCGTGATCGGTATCGCGATAAGCGTCATCATCAGTTCGGCCATGACTATGCCAATGGATAGCAACGACAATGAGCCTGTTTGCGACAAGCCAAGCATAAGGACCAGTCCGGCAAGGCTTACTGCCAGATAACTCCATGCCAGTGGGCGGTGCCGGTTTGTCCCCATCCGGATTGTTGAGGAAACCGACCACAAAGCTTCGAACAAAGTGGCCAATAACAAGGTGGCAAACAGAATGGGCAGAAACAGGATTTTCCCGCCAGTCCAGACTTCAAAAAACCACGGTCCGAGCGCCATCAATCCCGCAGCAACGATGATCGCGGCCCAGAAAGTCAGCCGAGAAACGCTAAGCAAGATCGCGCCCAATTCAGCCTTTTGTTCGTCCGCTTGCAACAGGCCTGCCTCGGCCCGAAGCGGCACGACCGCCAATTGGACCACTTGCGATACCATCCGCGAAAGCGTCCTGTGGGTAACGAAAATTGCGACCGCCGCAGCTCCAAAAGTCATGCCAACCACCACTACCGCCCCTTGCAGGATGAGCGATTGGGCTAGCGGGAACAGCATGAATTCCATTCCGCTGCCAAGAAACCCGCGCAGGCTCTCGGTCCGTTTGCGAAACGGATTAAGCGCGGGCGCTAGATCCCTGCCAGCGAGAATAAGCGCCAGAATTCCATATTCTGCGATCCGGCTGATAAGCAGGATCGCAGCGAGCTCGATTGGCCCAGCGTCCAGCAACCCAACCGCGATGAACGCTGCCCCAAGCCGAAGAAAGGCACCTGTTGCCCGAACCAGCAAGCCCGCCGGCAGGATGCGCCGCGCTCTCATCCCGGCGATTAGAGCCAGGGAATTTTGCGAAACAAGCGTTCCGGCAATTAGCAGCACGAAAATGCCTTGTGCTTCACCGTTGGATATTGCCGAGAGCCGCAACCAATCGCTGACAGGACTGACCAGCACCAGCACCACCAACAATGCGAACAGGATCAGCGACCACAGCAAGAATGCCGACGAATAATCGCGAAAAAAACGAGCCATATTCTGCTCGTCACCATCGCCAGCGCGCTTCGCCAATTCATTTGATCCCGATTGCACAACCCCGAAATCGAGCAGTGCAAGATAGACTGGTATCGCCGCAATCAGCAGCCATTCGCCAAACAATTCAACCGACCAGGCGGCGAGCAAAACAGGCACGAACAGTAATTGTTCAAGCATCCGCGCAATCAGGCTTACCCCGCTCGCGCCGCTGGCTTGGAGCAATCTCTGACGGACGTCAGCCATCCCGGCGGTCCAACCTTAGCGCGGCATGCACAGGATTTCCCCATGCATCCGCGTATCGGGCGCGCGTGCCGGGTCGGCAGCATCCATGATCTGGTAATCAAGCTCCTCGATCATCGCGATAATGGTCTCGGGTGACGAGCCAAAGCCGCTCAGGAGATCTCTCGCCAGCTCGCACAAAATGACCGGTCGGTGCTGTGCAAGTGTCTGCGCGGCGCCTTCCAGCACGAGCGCTTCGGCACCTTCAACGTCAATCTTAATCAAGCCGGGCGATAGGCTATGCTGGCGGGACAACAGGTCAATCGTGCTGGTCTGTACTTGCGACTGCCCCACACTATCGCCTTTGGTTGCCGGATGAGAGACCGGTTTCATTGAGGCATATTCTTCTTTTCCGGCGATCTCGTGCAGGATGGCCTGGCCAGCCCCAGCACCAGCGGTTGCTGCGCCGTTGAACGCGATCACCCGATCATCGCGTCCATTGGCAGTGATATTTTGCGAAAGCCGGGCAAATGCCTCGGCTGACGGCTCAATGGCCAAGACCCGGCCGTCCCTCAGCAGGCTGGCGCCGAGCATCGTGAAGAAGCCGACATTGGCGCCCACATCAATCATATCGCGCTGCGGATCAATGTGCTTGCGAATAAGCGCGGTAACTTCGGGTTCGTAACGGTCATGCAGGATGATCCTGCGGAACAGATGCGACTTTGGGGAACAGGCAAAACGACCGGCAAATTCGGGCAGGTCCAGCACCACATCCCCGCCAATCCGCCTTGCCGCATTTTCTGCTGTTTTCATTGCTGGTGCATTCACGCGGTCGATGTATTTGCGCCGCAGCGCGACCGGCGCGGCAAGCAGCGCCTTTGCAATTCCGCCGGAGAAATAGAGCGAACGCAGGCTCCGGCTTAGCCTGCTATCCTTGTCGCGCGTGCTCATGTCAGCCGTGTGGTGGACTTGGATTGGGGGTGTTGCCCATCAATTCCAGATCGGCTTTGACCATTTCGCGCGCCAATTCGCGCACTCCGGTTTCGTGCTGCCAGCCGAGCTTGTTGTGCGCTTTGCTGGCATCACCGATGAGCAGGTCAACTTCGGTCGGGCGGAAATATCTTGGGTCGATTTCGGCCAGAACCCGCCCGCTTTTCTTGCACACGCCTTGCTCCTTCAGGCCTTCTCCGCGAAATTCTATTTCGATACCTGCGTCGGCAAAGGCCCATCTAGTGAAGTCGCGCACCGACGTAGTGTGGCCGGTGGCCAGCACGTAATCATCTGGCACATCCTGCTGCAGCATCAGCCACATCCCGCGCACATATTCCTTAGCGTGCCCCCAATCACGCTTGGCATCCAGATTGCCGAGATAGAGGCGATCCTGCTTGCCAAAAGCAATCGCGGCGACCGCGCGAGTGATCTTGCGCGTTACGAAGGTTTCGCCTCTCAGCGGGCTTTCATGATTGAACAGAATGCCGTTGGACGCGTGAATACCGTACGCCTCGCGGTAATTGACCGTGATCCAATAGGCGTAAAGCTTGGCAACGGCATAGGGGCTGCGCGGCTGAAAAGGGGTGGTTTCGGTTTGTGGCACTTCTTGCGCTGTGCCATACATTTCCGATGTTGAGGCCTGATAGAACCGCGTGCTGCCCTCCAGCTTTAGAATGCGGATCGCTTCGAGCAAACGCAGCGTGCCCATCGCATCCGAATTGGCGGTGTATTCAGGCGTTTCAAAGCTGACCTGAACATGGCTTTGCGCGGCCAGATTGTAGATTTCGTGCGGCTGCGTTTCTTGTACGATACGGATAAGATTGGTCGCATCGGTCAGATCGCCATAATGCAGGATCAGGCGCGGATCGGGCACATGCGGATCTTCGTATATGTCCTCTATCCTGCCGGTGTTAAAGGATGAGGAACGCCGCTTGATGCCGTGCACCTCATAGCCCTTCTCCAGTAGCAGCCGGGCCAGATAGGCACCATCTTGCCCAGTAATGCCGGTGACTAAGGCCCGCTTGCCTACCCCGCTTATTTCGTCAGATTGCTCCATCGTTTCAGGCCTAGCGGGTTTGCACGGTGGAGCAAGTCGCAGGGGAATGAGATGCACTCATTTTTGGCGTGATAGATATTGCCCGACACGCGCCATTTGGGCTGCCGTGGAGCGCGATTCAGGTGCGGTCATGCTGGCAGCGAAGCTTGCCCCGCGCCGGAACAGCCAGGGCAAATATTTTTCACGCTGCATAGTATCAGATGCGAAAACCCCGCGTTGCTTTCCCGATAATTTGGCCTTCAATCGCCGGCCCAGTTCGCCAATTCCGCCAGCTTTTCCGGCATTGATGATTGCCGCCGCAGCACCAACATTCTTGCGCTGCGCCAGATTCTGCACAAGCAATCGCTCGCAATCATTAAGCACTTCAGCCGGCGGTTTTGCGGGAGCGCCGAGCCAGCCGATTTGGCCGTTACTAATCCATTTCTGAACCAAGGCGAGAACCAGTACAGCGCCATTCGCATAGCCGCCTTGGTCGGCGTCTCGCCAGAAATTGAGCCAATCAATTGAATGGCTATCCAGCAAAAAGCCGATATCGCTGAGGACCAAAGGACCAACATCGAAGCGATGGCTGTAAGCAGCGTGGACCACCAGATGGATGAGCATGTGGTAGGGCTTGGGATAGCGGCATGGATCGCCCGGACCGGCTGGTTGCGCGTCAGAAAAAATGCGCTCGTCCATCAGCGGGGGCATCGTCCATTCGGTCGATCCCGGCGGTTCCCACGCATGCATATGAATTTCGAATTCGATGCCTGATGGCGAGGTAAGCGGGGGCAAATGTTTGGCCGCGCCGACCATTTGTTCAGCGGGCAATGCGGAGGGATCCGACTGAACAAAGCCGTGCTCGCGCAATAGGTTAAACGCGGCCAATGCCTGCTCGGGCTGCAGCAAAAGGTCGATATCGCGCAGCGGCCGCTCCGCCGCCGCAGGATAGCTATACCAGGCTAGCGAGGCGCCTTTAAGCGCGACAGTTTCAAGCCCGGCCGAGCGCAGCAATTCGACCGTAGAGAATAATTCGGCGCGATGGGCCAATGCTGTGAGGGCGCTCTCACGGTGCGCCTTGCGCAGTTCTTCGCGAATGTCAGTGGGAGTTTCTATCTCGATTTCACCACGCTCGAGCCGCCCGTGGATTAGCGCAAGAGTCCTATGCTGGTCGGCGATCTGCAGAATATTTCGCCACTGAACAGCGGACAGAACGTTCAGATCCTTTTGAAGCTGTCTCTGTCCAAGCAGCCGCAGCAATATTCGGCCGTGGTCTTTTTCCCAAGGCGCCTCGCTTTTCCGCAGATCGCCGCCTCGCAGGATCAGTTCTCCGGAACCGAGAAGGTCCCGGTTACCCGTCCGCTCGAACCGGAGCTGGTGCCCGGCTGTCCGGTCACAGAAGACGAACCGCTGGCGCGGCCATCAATGCTCGAAACGCCGCTCTTCAGGTCGATGACCAATCGGCCGCCGTTCAAAGTGTCGGACCCGCGCCGAAGCCGGACATTGCCTGCCATGGTGATGATCCGGCGATTAAAGTCGTAGACCGCAACATCTCCGCTGGCCGCCTCGCTACCGCGCGTAACGGTGACGCCGCCCGTCGCGGTTATCCGTTGGATGCTGAGCGATCCCGTGTCGCTGTAATTGACCAAGGTCCGTGCGGAGCGGACACGCAAGCCAGCCTGCGTAATATCGACATTGCCCGACAGGACAACGCGGTTCTGCCGGTCCTGCAATTCAATCCGGTCAGCGGCGTAATTCACCGGTGCGTTTGAATTGTGCGAAGCAATCGCCTGCGCGTGCAATTGCATGCCGTGGGCAGCTGCAATAGTCAGGCTGAAGCCCAACAGAGCTGATTGTGCAGATTTTTTGAAGTTCAGTCTGGTCATTACGGCATCCTTAATTTGCCGGGGATCATGCGCAGCCGTGCATTGCCGTCGAGCGTTATCACGCGGCCGGGCATGTCGACTTCGAGCCGGTCAGCGGAAAAAGTCCCGGCCGGAACCGCTCCATCAACGCCGCCCGCACCGACCATTTGCCGTGTGTTGAGATTGATCGAAACTCCGCGTGCAACCATTGTGTAACCGTCAGCCGCAGTCAGGCGAATGCCGTCGGGCGCACTAACAATTTCCTTGTCAATATCGTACGTGCCGCCTTCCGCACTGATCCGGGCAGGCCCGTCGGACATGAGCAATCGCGCGACCAGATCATCCATCCGCACAATGCCCTCGGCGCTTGATTTCTGTACTGCTTCACCGGCGGTTAGCGAGAAGGGCCGCCCTTGATTATCTTGACCGCGATATAATGCATTATCGACCCGCAATCGCTCGTCAATCACCGCAACCTTGTTTCGGTCGAGCAGGAAGCTGACTTCGCCGCGCGGGGTCAGCGGAGTGATCACCATCAACGCGGCAATGATTCCAACGCCCATCGGCAGCACCGCACCGAGGAATTTGACCAGCCTATCATGCGAACCGCCAGGCACAGCGAAATGCTTCCGCGCATTGCGCAGTTCTTTCGCCTGTTGCGTTTCGATGCGTCTGTGCTGGCCCATCGGGCGTGTCTGGTCCCTTGCCGGTTAAGCGTGGCTGAAAATGTCGTGTTCTGCCCATCCGGCAATGTCGAGCCGTGCGCGGGTAGGCAGAAAATCGAAACAGGCCTGAGCCATGTCTGTGCGGCCTTCGCGTTCCAAACGCACCACGAAGATTTCGTGCAAACGGTGAAGGAAGCGCACGTCGGATGCGGCATAATCGCGCTGTGCATCGTTGATTTCGGGAGCCCCCCAGTCGGAGCTTTGCTGAACTTTGGACATCTCTCCGCCGAGCAATTCCACGACCAGATTCTTCAAGCCATGCCGGTCGGTGTAGGTGCGGGTCATCTTGCTGGCGATTTTGGTGCAGAATACCGGGCTGGCTTCAACGCCGAGGTAATATTCGATTGCGGCAAGATCGAACCGTGCGAAATGATACAGTTTCAACCGGCTCTTATCCGCCAGCACGGCCTTCAGATTGGGTGCGTCATAATCGCTGCCGACTTTGAACCGGACCAGATGCTCATCACCATTGCCATCGCTGATCTGAACCACGCATAATCTGTCCCTAGGGGTAATCAGCCCCATGGTTTCGGTGTCGACAGCGACAGGCCCCGGCGCAAGCACGTCTTCGGGGAGGTCTTCTTCATGAAAATATACAGTCATGGTTTGCCCTTAGTCGCATAGTGGAACAAGGGAAAGAGGGGGGATTGCACGGACAGCGTGTCTGGCAGCCGGGAGGTTTCGGGGTTAGGTTGGCTGGATGACAACAGACCCAATCCCTGACAGCTGGCGAAATGCGCTGGATAATGCGCTGGGCACAGCTGAGGCTAGGCAGTTGGGAGGCTGGCTTCGCGAACAGGAGGAAGCCGGTAAAGTAATCTACCCGCCGCGCGGGCAGCGATTGCGAGCTTTGGAATTGGCACAGCTCGACGATGTGAAAGTCGTGATTTTGGGTCAGGACCCGTATCATGGCCCAGGCCAGGCGCATGGCTTGTCATTCTCTGTCAGTGAAGGCGTGAAGATACCGCCATCGCTGGTCAATATTTTCAAGGAATTGGAAACTGACATAGGCAAAGCGCGGCCCGATCATGGCAATTTGGACCATTGGGCGCGGCAGGGCGTGTTGCTGCTCAACAACGCGCTGACCGTTGAAGCGAATAAGGCTGGCAGCCATGCGAAAGCCGGTTGGGCTGCAATTACAGATGCGATTGTTTCGGCCGTGGCAGAGCGCGATAAACCGACAGTGTTCATCCTGTGGGGCAGCCATGCTCAAACCAAAGCGGCACGCATTCTGGCGCACAAAGGATCGGCGCATCATTTGGTATTGAGCGGTCCGCATCCCAGTCCGCTATCATCCTATCGCGGATTTTTTGGTTCGCGGCCGTTCAGCAAAGCCAATGCGTTTCTGGCTGCGAATGGACGCGCTCCAATTGAGTGGTAAGGTCCGCCAATGTGCAAACCTACAGCCACACCGATGACCGATGAACAGGCCAAAGCGATGTTGCAGGCGCGGCTCGCGGAGCTGGTGAGCGAAGATCAGATGAGTTCCGAAGGCCGCGAGCCGGTTACTCTGCAACAAGATAGCGTGGGCCGTCTGAGCCGAATGGATGCGATCCAGCAGCAGGCAATGGCGCTGGCGACGGAAAAGCGAAGGGGGGCCGAACGGATGCGGGTCATTGCTGCGCTCCAGCGGATAGAGGAAGGCGAGTGGGGATTTTGCCTGACCTGCGGCGAGGAGGTGGCAGCGGCGCGATTACGGAATGATCCCTCTGCGGTGCAGTGTATTTCTTGCGCAAGTGGGGGCAGCGGGAATGCAGGTTGAGAATTATGGCTGGGCTGGACATGCGCCAGGATCGTCAGACTATCTAAACCCTGCGGTGCTTGAACTGGCGCTGTTCGCAAGCGGCAAAGTGGTTCTGGATGCAGGATGCGGCAATGGAGAATTGGCGGGTTTTCTGGCCTCAAACGGTTTCGAAGTCACTGGCGTTGACGCTGATGCAGAAGGCATTGCGATAGCCAAGCAACGATTCCCGACATCCGAATTCGAAGTTGCGACGTTTGATAGCGCGGTAAATTTTGGCCCAGAGAATGGATTTGATATCGCGGTATCAACCGAAGTCGTCGAGCATCTCTATTCGCCGCATCAATTGGCCAGATATTGCTTTGACGCGCTGCGGCCCGGCGGCAGCTTGATTATGAGCACACCCTATCACGGTTATTTGAAGAATCTCGCTCTGGCGGTGTTGGGGCGATGGGCGCGGCATCTCTCGCCCAATTGGCATGGCGGACACATCAAATTCTGGGACCGCGCTTCGCTAACCACATTGCTGGACGAGGCTGGATTTGTCGTCACAGGCTTCCGCGGCGTGGGCCGCGTGCCTTACCTATGGAAGAGCATGATTCTCATTGCTCAGAAACCAGACTAGAAAGTGGTGGTCAGCCGCAATCCGGTAGTGACGCCGAGATCGCGCACAGTAACCGCGGAATCCACAAGTTGGACATTCGCGGTGAGGCGGAATTTGTCCGACAATCCGAGGGTGTAGAATGCCTCCACGCCTTCTTCATCTTTCAAGGCGAAGCGGTTGTTCAGCACATCGACCAAACCGTCGGCGAGTGAATAGCGGAAATAATTGATCCCGAACCGGTCCTTCGGGCGCGATTTCGGGTTGCCCGCAATGCCGATAAAGCCGCTCGCATCGAGGAAAGTGGGGTCACCATTGGACCAATACACTTGGCCGAAAACGCCGATTCCATTGCCCGGATTTGCGGCATCCACGCTCAGATATTGTTCGAAGGCAAAAATCACGCTGAATTCTCCCTTGCGATTGCCAAAGCTGGAGCCGGGCGCGGGGATCAGCGCCGCGGGCAAAGCATCAGCCGCCAATTCACTGCGCGTCGAGCTCGCTATCTTCAGCGAGTAGTATCCGGGATTGCCGCCAATCTTGGTCGGCAATGTGGCCGAAGCGAGGAAGCCAATGCCTTTGGAAAACGGGCCTTCCAATCCGCTGTGGCGCGACTGCAATTCAGGATCGAACACTATCACGCGGAACAATAATGTGTCGGTCGGCACATTCAGCACCGCGCCAGTAACCGAACCGGGCACAATCGCGCTAGGTGGTAGGGCGACTGCGAGGTTCTGGAACCCCTCATGACCTCCCCCGCCTTGGATTGGAATAAAGGCGGCCAAATCAAGAATGTTGATTTTGCCTACAGTCAGACTGGTCCCGCTTTTCCAGCGTTTGGTGACATTGACCGACAGATCGAAAACATCGCCGTCACCTGGATAAAACAGCTGTGTATTGGCTGGAATCAGCCCGATCTCGCCATTACTGCTTTCGCCATATTTGAATTCAGGGTGGATATGTAATGACAGACTGTCATCAAACCCGAATAAGCCGCCTTTGACATCAATATAGGCGTCAATCTTCCCTCCATAACGCAGCGTGCTGTCCGCATCGCCCGACACGGGGACGTCAAGGAATTGGGACCATATAGCCTTTGTAGTGATGTTTTCCGATGGCGCTTTTTCAGTTGGGTTGTCCGGCGCGTCGGGTGCATTACGTGCGGTCGGAATCGGACTGTCGGAAGTGTCACCATTTTCAGCAGGATCTTCCCGATCTTGTGCAAATGCAGAATTAGGGAGGAAAGCAAGCACCGCGGAACTCGCAACTATCATTGACCGAAAGGACTGCGAATAATTCCAATTATGATGCTTAGGAGTATAAAGTTTCATGCAATTTCGTCTAGGAGCACAAATGTAAAATACACTTGATCAACTAGATTCCGCTCCTTGTATTCGATGATACTGCACACGTCCTAAAGCAGAGCATCATTTGTTATTGCAGCTCTCTAGATCAGCAAGGGGCCGAAAAAAAGATCTAAAATTGATATATAATCCATCTTGGAGGTTGTTGTGCTTGCCTTATCACAAACTCTTCAAAATCAGCGCGGCAATTCGCTTGAACCCATCAACGCTTGGTCTACTGCGCGTGCGCATTGTCGCCCCTCGCGGATTGCCCAGACGATAAGCGACTGGCCCCGCCGCATATCACCGCACGCAAAAACACCCGCCTCGCTAGTGGTGTAATCATCGGTGGTTGCGGCAACATTGCCGCGCGCATCGAGTTCGACCTCTGCCCGGTCAAGCAAGCCGCGTCGGCGCGGTCCGGTGAAGCCCATTGCCAGCAAGATCAGGTCAGCTGGCAAAGTAAATTCGCTACCTTCCACCTCCTGCATCTGGCGGTCTTTCCATTCGACACGAACGCATTCAAGTCCGGCAACATCACCATCCTGCTCGATCACGCGCTTGGCCAAGACAGCCCAGTCGCGGTCAGCGCCTTCTTCGTGGCTGGACGATGTGCGCATCTTCATTGGCCAATCGGGCCAAGTCATCAGCTTGTCTTCATGCTCTGGTGGTTGCGGCATGATTTCCAGCTGAGTTACGCTGGCGGCGCCTTGACGGTTTGATGTGCCTACGCAGTCGGAACCGGTATCGCCGCCTCCGATTACGATTACATGCTTGTCTGTGGCGGTCAGCGTCCCGCGCGGCGCGGCGCGCACTTCATCATCGCCAGCATTGCGTTTATTCTGCTGTGTCAGGAATTCCATGGCCGCGCGCACGCCGGGCAATTCTGCGCCCGGCACGTCGAGCATCCGCGCTTCTTCCGCGCCGCCTGCCATAACGATGGCGTCGAAGTTTTCCTGCAGCGCCTTGAAGCTCACTTCAACGCCGACTTCGGCGGAGGTTTTAAATGTTACACCCTCGGCTTCCATCTGAACGCCGCGCCGGTTGATCAAATGTTTTTCCATTTTGAAATCAGGGATGCCGTAACGCAGCAAGCCGCCGATGCGGTCGCTCTTTTCAAACACCGTCACCGCATGGCCGGCGCGGGCGAGTTGTTGCGCGCAGGCAAGCCCTGCTGCGCCGGAACCGATTACGGCCACGGCTTTGCCAGTCTGGGTTTTGGCAATTTGCGGCTTGATCCAGCCTTCTTTCCATCCGCGATCTACAATCGCGCATTCGATGCTTTTGATCGTAACAGGCTGGTCGATGATGTTGAGCGTGCAGCTCGCCTCGCATGGTGCAGGGCAGACGCGGCCGGTAAATTCAGGGAAATTGTTGGTCGAATGGAGAACTTCGAGCGCGTTCTTCCAATCACCATGATAGACCAGATCATTCCAATCAGGGATAATATTATTTACCGGGCAGCCATTGTGACAATAGGGGATGCCGCAATCCATGCACCGCGACGCCTGCTTTTTCAGCGCGTCCTCATCAAGCGGAACAACAAATTCCTTGTAATTCTGCAGCCGGTCTTTTGGATCGATATAATTCCGGTCCTGCCGGTCCAATTCGAGAAAGCCTGTGTCCTTACCCATCGTATCGGTCCCTATTCCGCTGCAACCGTCGCTGCCTCTTCACGCTCTGCCTCTAGCTGGCGGAGCGCGCGGGCATAATCGCGCGGCATGATCTTTTTGAAGTTTGAAAGCTCTGCATCCCAATTGGTCAGCAAATCGGCGGCGCGAGCGCTGCCCGTATGCAGCTTGTGCCGCTCGATCAGAATTTTCAGGCGCTCCGCATCATGACGCAAAGGGTCGCCCATCCCTGAATCATTTACCGAGCTACCACGGTGTTGCGGCCTTCCAGTGCCATCTTCCGCATCAGGCGCGGCTGGAATTTCCTCGATATCGACTTGAGCCATATTGCACAATTCGGCAAATTTACCATCCGGATCATAGACATAGGCGATACCTCCCGACATCCCTGCGGCAAAATTGCGTCCGGTTTTGCCCAGCACACAAACCACGCCGCCGGTCATATATTCGCACGCATGATCGCCTGCGCCCTCGACCACAGCCAGCGCGCCCGAATTGCGAACCGCGAAACGCTCTCCCGCTACGCCGCCGAAATAGGCCTCGCCTGCAATCGCTCCGTACAGGACAGTGTTGCCAACGATGATATTTTCAGATGGATTGCGCGTGGTGCCCGAAGGCTGCTTCACAATGATCCGCCCCCCAGAAAGGCCCTTGCCGACATAGTCATTGGCGTCGCCGGTCAGATCGAGCGTGATCCCGTGCGCGAGCCATGCACCGAAGCTTTGTCCGGCAACGCCTGTCAGATTGATCTGTATGGTGTCAGGGGCAAGACCTGCGTGGCCATGCGCCCGGGCAATCACGCCCGACAGCATTGCACCGACGGTGCGGTTGACGTTGCGGATTGGCAGATCCACTTTCACTGGCGCGCCGTGTTCGATTGCCGGCGCGCATAATTCGATCAGCTGATTGTCGAGCGCATTTTCCAATCCGTGGTCCTGCTGCTCTGTGTGGAACAGGTGCTTGCCCTCGGCCAGCTCGACCTTGTGGAGCAACCGGCCCAGATCGACGCCTTCGGCCTTCCAATGGCGCTGGACGCGTTTCATATCGATTGTATCGACACGGCCGACCATTTCCTCGACCGTGCGGAAGCCCATCTCGGCCATAATCTGGCGCAATTCTTCAGCCACGAAGAAGAAATAATTGATTACATGTTCGGGCGTACCGACAAAGCGTTTGCGCAGAACAGGGTCCTGCGTTGCCACTCCGACCGGGCAGGTGTTGAGATGGCATTTGCGCATCATGATACAGCCTGCTGCTATCAGCGGGGCTGTGGCAAAGCCAAATTCGTCCGCGCCGAGTAAAGCGCCAATCGCCACATCGCGCCCGGTCCGCAAACCGCCATCAACTTGCACCGCAATCCGGCTGCGCAGATCGTTCAACAGCAGCGTCTGCTGCGTTTCAGCAAGGCCGATTTCCCACGGGCTGCCGGCATGCGTCAGGCTGGTCAGCGGGGAGGCGCCGGTTCCGCCTTCGTAACCCGATATGGTGACGTGATCTGCCTTACATTTCGACACGCCAGCGGCGACAGTGCCCACACCCACTTCGGATACCAGCTTGACCGAAACACGCGCTGCAGGGTTCACGTTCTTCAAATCGTGAATTAACTGCGCGAGATCTTCGATAGAATAAATGTCATGATGCGGCGGCGGCGAAATCAGCCCCACGCCGGGGGTCGAATGGCGTACTGCACCGATCCGTTTATCGACCTTGTGACCGGGCAATTGGCCGCCTTCGCCGGGCTTCGCGCCTTGTGCCATTTTGATCTGGATATCATCTGCATTGACCAGATATTCGGTGGTCACACCAAACCGGCCTGAGGCGACCTGCTTGATCCGGCTGCGCATCGAATCGCCATTGGCCATCGGCGTGAAACGCTCGACTTCCTCACCGCCTTCGCCGGTATTGGAGCGACCGCCCAAGCGGTTCATCGCAACCGCCATCGTGCTGTGCGCTTCGTGGCTGATCGAACCAAAGCTCATCGCGCCAGTGGAGAAACGCTTGACGATTTCCGTTGCGGGTTCGACTTCGCTGATATCGAGCGGTTGCGCCGCTGGCCGCAGTTCCATCAATCCACGGATGGTCAGCAGGCGCTCGGCTTGCTCGTTTATCGACTTGGCGAATTCTTCGTAATTCTTCGGATTGTTGCCGCGTACCGCGTGCTGCAGGCTGGCGACATTGCCGGGCGTCCACGCATGGTCCTCGCCGCGCAACCGGTACTGGTAGATACCGCCGACATCGAGCATGCCCTTATAAAGCGGGTTGTCTCCGAAGGCAGTGGCGTGACGGCGCACGGCCTCCTCGGCGACTTCCTTCAGGCCGATGCCCTCAATGGTGGTCGCGGTGCCTTTGAAATATTGGTCGATGAAGTCGGAACACAGGCCAACGGCGTCGAAAATTTGCGCCCCGCAATAGGATTGGTAAGTCGAAATGCCCATTTTGGACATGACCTTCAAAATGCCTTTGCCAACCGCTTTGACGTAATTGGCTTCGACGGCCTGCTGTGACAGATCGGCGAATTTTTCGCTGCGCAGATGTTCGAGCGTTTCAAACGCCAAATAGGGGTTGATGGCTTCTGCGCCATAGCCAGCGAGGACACAATAATGGTGCACTTCGCGCGCTTCGCCGGTTTCGACGACCAACCCGGTTTGCATCCGCAAGCCTTGGCGAACCAGATGGTGGTGGACCGCAGCGGTGGCGAGCAGCGCGGGCATCGGAATCCGATCCGGACCCTGGGCGCGGTCCGACAGGATCAGGATATTGTGATCTTGCAGCACAGCTTCGGTCGCAGCCCAGCACATTTCCTTCAGCGCCAGCGCGAGTCCATCAGCGCCCGATGCCGCATCCCAAGTGATGTCGATTGTTTCGGTGCGGAATGCGCCATCCAATGCCGCTTCGACCGAACGAATCTTGGCTAAATCTTCGTTGGTCAAAATCGGTTGGCTAACTTCGAGGCGCTTATGCGTGCCAGCCTCCCTGCCAAGCAAATTGGGGCGAGGGCCAACCATCGAGAGCAGGCTCATCACCAATTCTTCGCGGATCGGATCAATCGGCGGATTGGTCACCTGCGCGAAATTCTGCTTGAAATAATCATACAGCAGGCGGCTTTTGTTGGATAGCACGGCCAGCGGCGTATCGGTGCCCATCGACCCGATCGGATCCTCGCCGCGGCGGCCCATCGGCTCAAGGAATTTGCTGATGTCTTCTTGCGTGTAACCGAAGCTTTGCTGGCGCTGGAGCAAGCTTTCCGACGGCTCGGGGACTTCGGATAATTCGGGCTCTACCGTGTCCAGATCGGCCAGCTTATATTGCGCCTTATCGAGCCATTCTGCGTAAGGGTGTTCTGCGGAAAGTCCCGCTTTCAGTTCGGCATCTTCGATGATCCTGCCTTCTTCAAGGTCGATCAGCAGCATTTTGCCGGGTTGAAGCCGCCACTTGCGGGTGATGTCCTCTTCCTTGAACGGCAGCACGCCGCTTTCCGAAGCGAGGCAGACAATGTCGTCTTTGGTCACGCAGAAGCGCGCAGGGCGCAGGCCATTGCGGTCAAGCGTCGCGCCGATCTGGCGGCCATCGGTAAAGGCTACCGCTGCGGGGCCATCCCATGGCTCCATCAAGGCGGCGTGATATTCGTAAAATGCGCGCCGTTCGGCATCCATCAGCGGGTTCTTGGCCCATGCTTCGGGCATCAGTATCATCATTGCATGGGCGAGGCTGTATCCGCCTGCGAGTAGCAATTCGAGCGCATTATCGAGGCACGCCGTATCAGACTGACCATGCGGGATCAGTGGCCACATCTTGTCAAGATCGGCACCAAGCAATTCCGATTCCATCGTCCGGCGCCGGGCGTTCATCCAGTTCACATTCCCGCGGACCGTGTTGATCTCTCCATTATGCGCCATGAAACGATAAGGGTGGGCGAGCCGCCAACTGGGAAAAGTGTTGGTCGAGAAACGCTGGTGAACAAGGCCGAGCGCGGAAATGCAGTTCGTGTCACGCAAATCGTCGTAAAACGAACCGACCTGGTTCGCGAGCAGGAGGCCTTTGTACACAATGGTTCGGCTGGAAAAGCTCGGGATGTAGCTCTTGGTCAGCTCTGGTAGATCGTGTTTTTCGGCCAGTTTGGCCAATGGATTGAGCGTCTGTTTGCGGATCACGATAAGCTTGCGCTCGAATGCGTCCTGATCGGCACAGTTTTCGCCGCGTGCGACAATGCATTGGCGAATAACCGGCATAGATTCGATCACCGCTTTGCCAAGCCCGGCCAGCGTTGTTGGTACATCGCGCCAGCCGACCAGAATCTGGCCTTCCTTGGCGATGAATTTCTCAAGTTGCTCGGTTACAAAATCGCGCGCTTCGCCATCTTGTGGCATAAAGCACATCGCGACCGCATAATCGCCGGCGGCAGGCAGGTCTTTGCCTTCATTCGCGGCCCAATCGCGGAATAGCGGATCGGGAGTTTGCAGCAGAATACCCGCGCCATCGCCCAGTAAAGGGTCAGCGCCGACCGCGCCGCGATGGTCGATATTGTTGAGGATTTCGAGCGCCTGCGTGACTATCGAGTGCGATTTTACACCCTTGATATGCGCGACCATGCCAACGCCGCAGGCGTCATGCTCGTTGCGCGGATCATACAGCCCTTCAGGCGCAGGGTATCCCATTCTTGTGTCCCATCATTATCAGGTGCCAGATCCCGGGCGCCATGCGTCCGATCTGGCTATGTCGTGGCCTATATCCATCATTATACCCGGCGCACGGGCACTGAATATGTCGCACAACATGACAATGAAGAAATGAAATGATTTTTGCAACTGCGAAGAGGCAAGATATCGTATGCACTGGCCAAGCGCAGCGATGCAACGTTACGGCATCGCAGTTTGCCGCGGCTTGCGCATGGTAAAGGCCCACCAATCACTCGGCGGGCCCTTGCTATATGAATTTGGAATCAACCGGAAGCAGCCGAAGTGTTAGGCCGTGCCGCTCATCCTTTGGAGTTTTTCCAAAGCTTCGCGCAGGGCGCGTTCGGTTTGCCCGGCATTATGGGCTGTGGGTCGATTTGTGTTCACGGCTGGTGCGTCAGAAACCGGCGCGTCAAATGGCCTCGGAGCGTTAGCGGCCTCGACTTCGCGCCCGTTCATTATCGGATTTCTGGTTGGCCCATCCGGCGCAGGCGATGCCTGGCGCTGATCTTGGCCGGGGAATACGACGACCGGTTCGCTGGAAGAAGCGCCAACATCTTCGTCGTCAATCCGAACGAATTCCTGATTCGCGCTGAACTGGCTCTTCATGCTCAGCAAGGAACTGTAGGCGCTTTCTTCGGCGGTCTCCTCGTGATTATCGGGCGCAGTGTGCTGGGCGGCATGTGCCACAGGCACTTCCGAAACCGGGGCAGGCGCATCCGCTGCCTGCGGAGCGGCAAATCTTGGTTGAGGCGAGATACCTTGAGAAGACGCTGTCAGAGGCCCCGACGCATTATCTGATGCCTTGGGTTCGGTCGAAAATCCAGCTGTCTGGTTAAAGGACCGCGAATTGGAGCTAAGCCTTAAAGACAGACCGTGGACTTCATCAACCTCATCGTCGCTATCCTCTGCGCCAAACTCCTCATGATCAAACGGACGTAGCGCAAACGGTATGGCGGCGGGCTGCGCCTCAGGCGCTGACTGGGCGGATACTGCCTGCCGAGAATCGAATTGCGGCACGGTTTCCGTGGGCGCTGGGGCGTGAGCCGGGATCGTTTCAGCTTCGCCTGCGGGCACAGGGTTTGACCGGCGGAACACCAAGGGGGCTGCAGTCTCGGCCGGGATATTCACCGGGTTTTCAACCACTGGCTCTTCGGTCACTTTGGCCTGTACGGGGGCCTGTACGGGGGTCTGTACCGGAGCGTGCGCAGCCGTGCGTTCGGATGCGGCATTTGACTGCAATGCTGCTGCGAACCGTTCGACCAATTCGGCCATGCTCAATTCGCGCAGATCGCGTGCAAATGGGTTGGCCGCCTGTGCCGGTGCTTGTGCTGGCGCAGATGCAAACCCTTGCGGAGCAGGGGTGGAAGGAGCCTCTGATTGCGGCGGTGCAAACGGTCTAGCGGGTGACTCGGGCTCGTCAGAAAATTGCGCGAACGGGTTATAGGTCGTATCAGAATCACGAGCTTCCGCCCTGATCCGCTCAACGTCTGCCTCGATGCTTTCAATGGCACCAAAGGCTGGACGGGTCTGTTCATTGTTCACTTGGAATTCCTGTTCCATCTCGTTTGCAGGGCTGGAGAAATCATCGTCCATCACTGCGTGGAAATCGACACCTGTGCTGCTGCTGGCGGTTGGCGCGTCGAAGGGTCTCGAAGCATCTGACGATCTGGTGAACTCGGCCGTAATTGGGTTCTCCTCCAGTGCCAGTTCGGCCAATTCCAAAGGTTCTGGCGCGGGCTTCTCGGGCTCATCGTATCCCGGCTGATATAGGGGGCTGTCGAAGCCAGCTGCGCCACCTGGCAGTGGAGCTGACTCCAAGAAATCGCTTGGGCCGCTGTCATCGGTTACCGCAAGCGAGCGGCGCTTCCCGCGGTAAGCCATGGCATTTGATTGTCCGGCCTCTTGCGCATCCAATGCAGCAGGCGCCTCGCGGCTTAATGGCGCGTCCAGGCCATCATGCCCGAGTTCTTCATGAGCAGAGATCGGCTTCTTCGTTTGCGGGATGTGTTCGTCAAATTCATAATTACCTGCAGGCGCTGCGCTGTCATTGCGCCGCATAATCGCGGCGGCGTCCGATTTCTGCGCTCTGGCGACTTTGCGTGCGATCAGAAGCCCCGCTACCGCGCCAATCACCGCACTGAACCCTGCAATCATCAATCGAGCGGTGGTTCCAAGCGGTGGTTGAGCGGCCTCAACGACCGATGCGATACCCGTCACCACTGTCAATTTTTCGAAGACGGCACCGGGTATAACCAAGCTGCCAAAGCCGAGCAAAGCGGCGAACCATAGAGCCACCACCACCGGGAAAATCGGATGTGAGCTAAGCGGCGCTTGCTTTGTCTTGCCTGATTTTTTTGTGCCCGGCACGAATAGTTCCCTGTTGCTTGGCGATCCTGCCATGCGCCTATGCGGCACTCGGCATTTCCCCATCTCCACGCTTCGCTAGCAAATGATGGTAAACAGATTGATAACGATGAATGTTCTTCGCCCAATCATGCCCGCTTGCAACATGTGTTCGGGCGCGGGCTTTCATTGCATCCCAATCGCCCGAACGGTCGATCAAATCGGATAATGCTTCCGCCGCGCCCACCGGATCATCGGCAGGAAACAGAATGCCGGTGACCCCGTGGGTGATCAGTTCTCGGTGTCCGCCAACATCCGATGCAGCGACAATGCGCCGCTGGGCCATCGCTTCCAGCGGTTTGAGCGGGGTGACCAGATCGGTCAGCCTGCTGCGTTTGCGGGGATAGGCCAGCACATCAACCAACGAGTAATATTGCTCGACTTCGGAATGGGGCACACGGCCAGTAAAATATATATCCCTCGCTGCGGGCGATGACGCTGCTTGCGCGCGCAGCGCGTCATCCATCGGGCCGCCACCCACCAGCAGCAATTGCGTTCCGGGCTGTTTTTGCTGCAATGCGGGCATGGCGGCTATCAGGTCATCTAGCCCCTCATAATCATAGAAACTGCCGATAAAGCCGATCACTGGCCGGTCGCTCAAACCAAGTTTTGCCGCCAGTGCATCATCGCGCGCCGGCGGATCGCCGAACATGGAAAGATCAACCCCATTGGGCGAGACCCCAATTTTCCCTCCGTCGAAACCGCGCGCGATGAGATCGTCGCGCAAGCCATCGCAAATTGTGAAAACCGCGTCGGCACCGCCAATCACCCGGTTCTCCAGCATCCGCGTCATCCGGTATTTGACCGAATTCTCGCTGCCAGTGCCATTGCCCACTGCGGCATCTTCCCAGAAGGCGCGGATTTCATAGACCAGCGGGATACCCAATTGTTTGGCCGCCCGCAGACCCGCCTGACCGCAAAGAGCGGGCGAATGCGCATGGAGCACATCGGGCTGCCATTGCCCGGCGACCCGCACGATGCTGTCGGTCAGCGCGGCAATCTCACGCCATTCGCGAACGCCAACGGGGCCTTCTGCCTTGCCGCGAGTGCGATAGAATTCAAGCCCTTCGACTTGTTCCGCCAAATGCCCGCATTCTGTTTGTTGACTGTCCTTATGCCGCTGTCCGGTAACCCCGCAAACCGCCATTCCGGCGACCTGCTGACTCTTCAATATGGCGCGGGTCCGAAATGTATATCCGCTGTGAAGTGGTAGCGAATGATCGAGGATATGCAGAATTCTTGTCATGACCAACCCTTGGCAAAACAACCTTAACGTCGCGTCAACACCCCGCTGTTACTGACCCTATCAACTGCCGATGGAGCGCACAGAACCGACGTGATTGATTATTTCGCCCTTGGATTGACTCACGCGTTGATTCTGCTCGCGGTAATTCGTCTTGCCGGGCGCAAGGATCTGGATGATGATCCGGCCCTGCCTGATCTGCGCAAGAAAACTCTGCCCACCAGTTCGCCTGCTGATTCGATTACAGCGCAAAGTGACCGCGATGCTTGATCTCGCGCTGTTCTTTTTCCTGATTGCGTTTGTCGCGATTGGTTTCCGGCGTCCGTATGTCTGGGTGCTGGCATATCTTTACGTCGATATTTTGGCACCAGGTAAAATGGGCTGGACATTCATGCCACTCCTGTCGCCTTCGCTGCTGACATTTTGCGCGGCCTTTGCCGGATGGCTCATTGCCGATCCCAAGAGAGGCAGCCGGTTCACTCTTCGGCAGGGGTTGATGCTGGCGTTGCTGCTATATTGCTGGTGGACCACCATGAATGCCGATTTTCCTGATTCTGCAGGAGAGAAATGGTCATGGGTCTGGAAGGCGCTGGTTTTCGGCATTTTCCTTCCGCTTACGTTGACCACGCGGCTGAGGATCGAAAGCGCGGTGCTGATAATGGTCTTGTCAGCCGGCGCGATCATCATCAGCGCGGGTATTAAAATTGTTGCAGGCGGCGGCGGATATGAACGCAACCTGTTCTTCGTAAACGACAATAGCGGCCTTTATGAAAGCTCGACTTTGGCGACGGTGGCGATTTGCATGATACCTATAATCATCTGGCTGGTTCGATACGGGACCGTATATGTGGCCGATTGGCGGGTGAAGCTATTCGCAGCAGGACTGATTTTCGCATGTCTGCTAATCCCGATCGGGACCGAGGCAAGGACCGGATTATTGTGCATTGTGGCGTTGTTCGGGCTGGCACTGCGCGATATCAAAAAGCGGCTGACATTCCTGGTCGCAGGCGGCGCGCTATGTCTGGTTGCGCTGCCGTTTCTGCCGCAGAGCTATTACGAGCGGATGGCAACCCTGGGCAGCACCGACGGTGACGAATCGGCTTCAACCAGGGTCGCCGTTTGGCAATGGACCATCGATTATGCGATGGAAAAACCAACCGGCGGAGGCTTTGATGCATTCCGGGGCAATAAATTCACCTATGATATGCCGGTCAAGGAACAGCAGGGTAACACAACTGCGATTGAATATCGCGAAGTGACCGATAATGGCCGCGCCTATCATTCTGCGGTATTTGAAATGCTGGGTGAGCAAGGTTGGCCCGGGCTATTTATCTGGGTTTGGCTGCACGCGCTGGGCCTGTGGCATATGGAACGCATCCGGCGCAAATGGCGCAACCGGACAGGTGACGGCGAATTATGGCAGGCACCGCTCGCCAGCGCGCTGCAGAATGCCCAGATTATCGCGTTGGTTGGGTCGCTGTTCCAAGGCATCGCCTACCAGCCGTTCATTCTAATGGTCATCGGTCTGCAATGTGCGCTGTGGACCTATTGCAAACGGCTCGAGTCGAAGGACCGCAAAGTCCCGTTCCAACTGCGCCGCGAACAGGGAGCTTTGCCCTCTGGCGATGCCGTAGCGGCACCTTGACGTTTACGGAAACCTATTTGCGCTAAACGCTTTCATGCTCCATGTAGCTGCTCAACACCTTGCAGCTATATAGGAGAGGCATATGACCCCGCAGGAAATCGCAGCCAAGACAGGCGAAGTCATCGGAACCAGCGAATGGGCCGAGATGAGCCAGGAGCGCATCAACCAGTTTGCCGATGCAACCGGCGATCACCAGTTCATCCATATCAATGAAGAAGCCGCCAAGATGACGCCGTTCGGCGGCACTATCGCGCATGGCTTCCTGACTTTGTCGATGATCCCTTATCTCAGCGCCGAATCGGATATTCCGCGTATGGAAGGCGTCAAGATGGGCGTGAATTATGGCGGTAACAAAACCCGTTTCATCGCCCCTGTCCGCAGCGGAAAGCGCATTCGCGGCCATTGGAAGCTGATCGAAATGGTCGAAAAGCGTCCCGGGCAATGGCAGCAGACTTGCGAAATTACGATCGAGATCGAAGGCGAAGATAAGCCTGCTTTGATCACCGAATGGATCACCATGTTCTTCGTCTGATATTATCATCATCCCGGCGAAAGCTGGGGTCGCCCACCGCAGGCGAAACGGCGGTTAGACTTAATTCATAACGATCCCTGCCCTCGCTGGGATCACGACTGTTAAAAGGAGTTCGCAATGCGCGACGCAGTAATCGTATCAACGGCCCGCACGGCCATCGGCCGCGCCTATAAGGGCGGGTTTAACAACACATCGGGCGCGACGCTCGGTTCCTATTCGCTCAAAGCCGCCGTCGAGCGCGCTGGTATCGACGGCGCCGAAGTGGACGACGTAATCTGGGGCTCCGCGCTCCAGCAAGGCACACAGGCGGGCAACATTGGCCGTCAGGTTGCTTTGCGCTCGGGCTTGCCAATCACCGTTTCAGGCATGAGCATCGACCGTCAATGTTCGTCGGGCCTGATGAGCATCGCCACTGCCGCCAAGCAGGTCATCGTTGACCGCATGGATATCGTTGCAGCTGGTGGCCAGGAATCGATCAGCCTCGTCCAGACCCCGGAAATGCGCGTTGCGCCCGACCGCGAATTGATGGCGATGCATGAGAATGTCTACATGAACATGCTGCAGACAGCCGAAACCGTAGCCAAGCGCTATGATGTCAGCCGTGAAGCGATGGATGAATATGCGCTCAGCTCGCAAATGCGCACTGCCGCAGCTCAAGAAGCAGGCAAATTCGATGACGAGATCGTTCCTGTCACGACCACGATGAAGGTCAAGGACAAGGAAAGCGGTGAAATCAGCGACGTTGAAGTCACCATCGCCAAGGACGAAGGCAACCGCCCGTCGACAACGCTCGAAGGTCTGCAAAGCCTCCAGCCGGTCATGGGTCCTGGCATGACCATTACTGCGGGTAACGCCTCGCAATTATCCGACGGTTCGAGCGCTTCGATTGTAATGGAAGCCAAGCTTGCCGAGCAAAAGGGTCTGACCCCGCTAGGCCGCTATGTCGGTATGGCGGTCGCCGGTACCGAGCCTGATGAAATGGGCATCGGCCCTGTCTTCGCCATCCCGAAATTGCTTGAGCGTTTCGGCCTCAAGACCAGCGACATCGGCTTGTGGGAATTGAACGAAGCCTTCGCTGTGCAGGTTATTTACTGCCGTGACCGTCTGGGCATCGATAATGACATTCTGAACGTCAATGGCGGCTCGATTTCAATCGGCCACCCTTACGGCATGACCGGCGCTCGCTGCGTCGCGCATTCGCTGATCGAAGGCAAACGCCGCGGCGCGAAATATGTCGTCACTACCATGTGTGTTGGCGGCGGTATGGGTGCAGCCGGGTTGTTCGAAGTTCTGTAAGCGCTTCAAACTCTAGACTAATCCGGCAGGGAAACTTGCCAAAATATTCCAAGCGGCCCATTCTCTTCAAAAAAGAGGATGGGCCGTTTTGGGTATAATGGAAATTATAGGAATCGCAGGCAGCGTCAGCCTGCTGTCGGGCTGGCGGCTCTATCTGTCGGTGCTGGCAACCGGCATTGCGATGAACGCTGGCGTGATCCCGTTGCCTGACCATCTTCAAAGCCTGCAGGTGCTTGCCAATCCGTGGGTAATGGGCGTGGCGGGTATTGCGGCGTTATTCGAATTTCTCGCCGACAAAGTGGCGTGGCTCGACAGCGTGTGGGACGCGATCCACACTTTCGTCAGGCCAATTGGCGGGGCGCTGCTCGCGCTCGCGATTGTTGACCCGTCAGATCCGGCGACACAGGTAATCGCCTTTATCCTTGGCGGCGGAGGAGCGCTGCTGTCGCATGGCGGGAAAGCTGGCGCGCGGGCGGTGATCAACACCAGTCCGGAGCCGGTAACCAATGTCGCTATGTCCACGGCCGAAGACGTTGCAACCGCCGGCTTGCTCTACACCGCTTATGAATTTCCCTATTGGGCAGCGGGTATTGCGGCCGCGCTGCTCGCCTTCACGATCTGGCTGCTGCTCAAGGCAAGGCGAATAATCAAACAGATATTCAGCTTCGGGAAGACACCCACGCAGCTACCCCCGAAGTAGTCACATTGGCGGGTCTTCACCCGTGTTCGGCGATGAATTCCTCAACCACCGGCGCAACTTTGTCGCGCCATTTACTACCGTTGAAAATGCCATAATGCCCGGCTCCCTCGGCCATATAATAGCGCTTCTTGCTGTCGGGCAATTTGTCCGTGAGCTTCAGCGCAGCCTTGGTCTGGCCAAGCCCTGAAATATCGTCGCGCTCGCCCTCGATCGCGAGGATCGCGGTGCGTTTTATTTCATGCAGGTCGACCACCTTGCCGCGATGGACAAAATTGCCTTTCGGAATCGAGTGTTTCTGGAACACTTCTTCGACTGTTTGCAGATAGAATTCGGCGGTCATGTCGCACACCGAACGATATTCGTCGTAGAAATCCTTGGTCGCTTGCGCGCTGTCTTGTGCATCGGCATCGCTACCGTTGTTAAGGTGTTTGAACAGCTCGTAATGGCTCATCATGTGAGAGCCCAAATTCATGCTCATGAAGCTCGCGAGCTGGAGGAATCCGGGATAGACGCGGCGGCCAGAACCGCGGTGGCGGAACGGGACGGTCGCAATCACCGTCTGGCGGAACCACGCGATTGGTCGCTCCATCGCCAGATTGTTGACCGTGGTTGGCGCCTCACGCGTGTCGATCGGGCCGCCCATCATGGTCAATGTTTTAGGCGAGCAGGGATGATTTTCGCGGTTCATGATCGCTGTGGCGGCAAAGGCTGGTACCGAGGGTTGGCAAACTGCCATCATATGCGCGTCAGCGCCGATATGCTCCTGAAACTCGATCAGATAATCGATGTAATCATCGAGATCGAAAGTGCCCTCATGCAGCGGCACGGTTTTCGCATCGGCCCAATCGGTGATGTAAACCTCGCAGCTGTCGATCATCCGTTCGACAGTGCCGCGAAGCAAAGTCGCGTAATGGCCGCTCATCGGCGCGACGATCAGCAGGCGCGGCGCGTCTTTCGGCAGGCCGTCGCGGATGAATCTTTTCAGATCGCCAAATGGCTTATTCACCACAGTACTTTCGGTGACCGCATATTCGCGGCCATCAACTGTGACGTGCTCAATCCCGAAGGCAGGCTTGCCATACGGGGCGGATGCGTGAGCGAACACTTCCAAAGCTGATGATGCCGACGGACCAAGGCCTAGATACCCCAAGGGATTACCGGGGTTGGAGAGCATTTCTGCACTGATCGAGGCCCAGGCGCTGGCGCTGTTTAACCAGGCGCGCTGCATTTCGTAGGCGTGATAAAGCAAATGGTGTTCCTTGCGACGGTGTATTATTTCGCCGATTTCGGCTTATTGTGCAGTGCACCATGGCGCGTTTCGCGTCGGCTGGCAAATGTTCTGTGCACCCGCTGCTGATCAAACGGGGCTAAAAGCGCGCGCAACAGTGGATATTGCTGCGAGCTGTCCCTATTTCAGCCGCATGGATGCAGAACAGAGTATCGCGGACGAGCCCGAAGTGACCGAGAAGCGGGGTCTGTTCGGGCGAAATAAGCTCGCGACGAGCGAGCCCAAGCCGGCCAAGACGCTGGGTCCGCTCAAGATGATCTGGGCAGAGCTGGCCAAATACCCTGGTAAAGTGGCGCTTGCCTTCATCGCTTTGGTGATCACTGCCGCCGCTACCTTGGCGATTCCGGCGGGGTTCAAACTGATTATCGACAATGGGTTTGCTGCTGGCGGAAACCCCGATGATATTGGCCGGTGGTTCCGCTATCTGCTGATGATTGTCGGCGTTCTAGCGGTGGGTACTGCGCTGCGGTTCTATTTCGTCAGCTGGCTTGGCGAGCGGGTGGTCGCGGATATCAGGCTGAAAGTGCAGGACAACCTTCTGCGTCTTGCTCCCGGTTTCTATGAGGAAAACAGCCCGAGTGAAATATCCAGCCGGATGACAGCAGACACAAGCCTCATCGAACAGGTCGTCGGAACGACGGTGTCTGTCGCTTTGCGTAATATATTGATGGGCATTGGCGGCACGATATTCCTGTTCTGGCTCGCTCCGGGCCTAACCGTAGGCCTTGTCATCGCGATCCCGCTTATAATTCTGCCGATTATGTATTTCAGCCGCCGGGTCAGGAACATCTCCCGGTCTAGCCAGGACCGTGTTGCCGATGTCGGGTCGATGGTGTCGGAAACCTTGGGTGCGATGAAAGTCGTGCAGGCGTTCAATCAGGAAAGCCGCGAAAAAACCCGGTTTGAAGGCGCAGTCGAGGCAATTTTTGACACGGCAAAAAAGCGCATCTTGCTCCGTGCTTTAATGACTTCGATCATTATCCTGTTCATTTTTGGCTCTATCACATTGATTATGTGGCGAGGCGCGTTGGGCGTATCGACCGGCGAGATTAGCGGCGGCACGATTTTCGCATTTGTAGTGACGGGCGGGCTGGTTGCAGGCGCATTCGGCGCTTTGACCGAGGTTTATGGCGATTTGCTGCGCGGGGCGGGCGCGGCCAGCCGCCTCAATGAATTGCTAAAGGCCAAGCCATCAATCGCACCTCCCGAACGGCCCCAGACTTTGCCGCTGCCGCCGCGCGGAAGCCTGTCGTTCCGCAATGTCACTTTCCGCTATCCTACTCGCTTGGAAACGGCCGCGCTCAAGGACTTTAATCTAGAGGTTGAACCAGGCGAAACGGTCGCGATTGTCGGCCCATCTGGTGGGGGTAAATCGACCATCTTCCAATTGGTCGAGCGGTTCTATGATCCGCAAGCCGGGACAATCCGCATCGACGGCGTACCACTGGCCAGCGCCGATCCCGCCGAAATCCGCAAGCGCATCGCGCTCGTCCCGCAGGACGGTGTGCTGTTCTCCTCCAACGCGCGCGACAATCTGCGATATGGCAATTGGGACGCGAGCGACGAGGACATTTGGGAGGCTGCGCGCGCCGCCAATGCCGAAAGCTTCCTGCGTGACCTGCCAGACGGACTCGACACCTATCTGGGCGAAAGCGGCACAAGGCTGTCGGGCGGACAGCAGCAACGGATAGCCATCGCGCGCGCCTTGTTGCGCGATTCGCCGATTTTGCTACTGGATGAAGCGACCAGCGCACTCGATGCCGAAAGCGAGCAACTGGTCCAGCAGGCGCTCGACAATCTGATGCAGAACCGCACGACTCTGGTCATCGCCCACCGGCTTGCCACGGTCCGTTCGGCAGACAGGATTGTGGTTCTGGAAAAGGGGCAGATTGTCGAACAGGGAACGCACCGCGAATTGGCCGCTGCGAACGGGCTTTATAGCCGCTTGGCCGCGCTGCAATTCACGTCGTCTGATGCAGCCTGACCGTGCCGAGTTGATCGCAACCATTGCGCGCAGACGGATTGTTCGACAAAGTTGCAATTGAAACCGACTAAGGGCGACGCAGCGCGGCGTAGCTCCTTATATAATCGGTAGTCGCAAGCTCCTGCACGGGGCACCGCGCTTTAGGAGCAAAAATCAAATGATCCGTACATTTCTCGTAACCGGCGCCAGCGCCATTGCGCTTTTCGCCGCCTCGCCAGTTATGGCTGAAGAAGCAGCCGAGGCTGAAATCGCCACGCCAACGATGAATTTTGGCGATTGGGGTTTTGATCCCGCTGGTCTCGACGCAGGCATTGATCCGGGCGATGATTTCTTCGCTTACGTCAATGCGAAATGGCTCGCCGCAAATCCGCTTCCTGCTGAATTTTCGCGATTTGGAGCCTTCAATTTGCTGCGCGAGAAATCGACCAGCGATGTAAAAACATTGGTTGACGAATTGGTGGCGCAGGATGGCAGCCTGTCTGCGGATGAGCAGCGGATTGTCGATGCCTATAAATCCTATATCGATAGCGATGCGATTGAAGCTGCTGGACTGGCACTGGCGCGGCCCCATCTGAACGATATTTTCAGCGCCAGAACGATGGATAGCTTGGTAAAAGTCTGGTCACAGCCGGGAATGAGCTCGCCGATTGGCGGGTTCGTGACGGTCGATCAGAAGCAGCCTGACACCTATGTCACTTACATCGGCACTGGCGGTCTTGGCCTGCCCGACCGTGATTATTATCTCGGTGACAGCGAGAAAGACCTCGGCATTCAGATCAAATATATCGAGTATCTGACCTTCCTCGCGAAAGAAGCGGGTTACTCCGACCCGGAGCGCACAGCGCAAGCAGTCTATGGTTTTGAGGACCGGATCGCGCGGGTCATTTCATGGGATCGCGCTGTCAGCCGAAATCGTGACCTGACTTATAACGCTGTTACCCCTGCCGAGCTGGTCGCGATGGCGGGCGAATTCCCGGTCACCACGATGCTAAAGGAAACCGGCTTCGACAAAGCGACCAAATTCGTCGTCCCGCAAATGCCGCCAACCGAAGATGAAATCGCCGAGCTGGGCCTGACCGACGAGATGCTGGCGAAAATCGGCAAGGGCACGCCGGGTATGTTCGAGGTGATGAGCGACACACCGATTGCCACACTGCAAGCGTGGACGGCCCTGCAGTTCCTGTCGGGCAATTCGGATGTATTGCCTTCACGGTTTGAAGAGGCGAACTTCGAGTTCTTCGGCAAGACCCTGCGCGGTCAACCGGAACAGCGCCCACGTTGGAAACGTGCAATTGACGAAACCGAAGGCCATTTGGGCGAGGTTTTGGGCAAGAGCTACGTCGCGCGCTATTTCCCTGAGGAAAACAAGGCGGCGATGGATGAACTCGTCGCCAATCTCGGCAAAGCTATGGCGCAGAGCATCGATGAAATCGACTGGATGGGCGATGCAACCAAAGAACAGGCCATGGCCAAGCTCAACAGCTTTGATCCGAAAATCGGTTACCGCGACAATCTGGAAACCTACGAAGGTCTGACCATTGTTGGCGACAATCCGATTGCCAACCGGATGTCGTCAGCGATGTGGGGTTTCAAGGACAATCTCGCCAAATTGGGCGCGCCGATTGACCGGACCGAGTGGTTTATGCTGCCGCAGACAGTCAACGCCTATTACAACGCAACCAAGAACGAAATCGTGTTCCCGGCGGCTATTTTGCAGCAACCGTTCTTTGGTATTTCGGCTGATCCCGCTGTGAATTACGGCGCGATTGGCGGCGTGATTGGCCATGAAATGGGTCACGGTTTTGATGACCAAGGTTCGAAATCGGATGCGACCGGCGAATTGCGCAATTGGTGGACCGATGCTGACCGTACTGCTTTTGACAAGCGCGGTGATGCTCTGGTTGAGCAATACAATGCATTCTGTCCGCTTGATGACGGCAAAACCTGCGTCAATGGCCGCTTTACTCTTGGCGAGAATATCGGCGATCTGGGCGGCCTAAGCCTCGCCTATCGCGCCTATAAATTGTCGCTGAACGGGGCAGAAGATGCAGTGATTGACGGGCTGACCGGCGATCAACGCTTCTTCCTCGCATGGGCGCAAGTCTGGCGTTCGCAGCAGCGCGAAGATAATGCCCGCCAGCGTCTGCGGACCGACAGTCACAGCCCGGAAGAATACCGGGTCAATGGCGTCGTGCGCAATATGGACGCATGGTATGACGCGTTCGGTATAACTCCAGACGATGATATGTATCTGCCGCCGGAGGAGCGTATTACCATCTGGTAGGCGCCTTTCCGAAGCAAAAGACGGCACCAATCGCGCTCTCTTTCCTTCGCGGGAAAGGGGGCGCTTTGGGTTTGAGGCTGCCAGTACCTCTTGACTATCCGCCCTCCATGTTCATGAGGCGTGTCCCATGGACCAAACCCTCACCGCTATCCTCCTCGGCATTGTCGAAGGCCTCACCGAATTTGTGCCCGTCTCATCGACTGGCCACCTCATTCTTGCGTCGGAATTGTTCGGATATGATTCTGCGCAATGGGCAATGTTTAATGTCGTGATCCAATTGGGCGCGATTCTGGCTGTTGTTGTCCAATATTGGTCGACATTCTGGAATGCCGGGATTGGCGTGCTGAAACTGGAATCCGAAGGGCTTCGGTTTGCCCGCAATATCTTGTTGGCGTTCATTCCTTCGGCAATTCTCGGATTGGCGCTGAAGGACCAGATCGACATCATGCTCGGTAGCCCGTCCATCGTGGCTTGGGCACTGATTATCGGCGGTATCGCCATCTTGGGTATCGAGAAAGTCGCAAAGCCTGGCAACGATATCAAAGTGGCCGATCTGCCGATAAAGCAAGTGATTGGCGTGGGCCTCGCTCAATGCGTGGCGATGATCCCCGGCGTCAGCCGCTCGGGTGCGACAATTATGGGCGCGCTTGCGATGGGTGTGGGGCGCAAGACTGCCGCTGAATTCTCGTTCTTCCTTGCCGTGCCCACCATGATCGGCGCGACCTTTCTGGAATTGGTGACCAAGGGCGATCAACTCAACGCCGGAACCACCAGCGTGGGTTGGTGGGAAATCGGGATCGGGTTCGCGGTCAGCTTCGTGGTCGCTCTGGCGGTTATTCGGGCGTTTGTCGCCTATGTCAGCAAGCACGGTTTCGCGCCGTTCGCGTGGTACCGGATTGTCATCGGTGGTGCGGCAGTGGTGTGGTTGACCATGAGGTAAGTAGTTAAATTAGCTGAATGATTCGAGAGAAAGCGCGATTATTCGGGTGACCCAGACGAATAATTGGAACCAAACACTGAATTACAACGTTTATTTGGCGTAATGTAATTTGGAAACACGATTATGGGCTTGGCAATTTTGTTTGCGATCGGGGGGGTCCTCGGTTGGTTATCATCGATTATCCAGTCGCAGACAGATGGTCGCGAGATATTGATGGACATTGGTGCAGGTGTGCTCGGCGCGCTGCTTCTTGGCCTGCTGATGTCATCAAGCTCTTTGGTTAAGGAGATCAGCGCCAGCACGTTCTTCTTTGGTTGTATCGGGGCAGCAGGCGGTTTGTTGGTCGCCCACATGGTCCGTCGCGGAATTCCAGGATAGAACGCCGTTAAACCGGTTCCGCTCCGCTCCCTCTGCCTCCGCGCAGCAAATATTCCTGCGTACCGCGATGTACCACATTATCGACATCGATCACCGCCGAATTGGCATAGGTAAAGGCAGGCGATAGATTGCGATAAAGCCGGTCAAAGTCGCGCTCGACCGTTTGACGATACAAATCCTCAAAGCTTTCAATCACGAAATAAGTCGGCTGCAAATCGCTGATAACGTAATCGGTGCGCATTACGCGGTCGACATTCAGCATGATCCGGTTCGGACTTTGCGCCTCCACCGCGAAGACAATCTCTGCGGGACCCGACAGAATACCAGCGCCATAAGCGCGCACATCGTCACCCTCCATCATCAGGCCGAATTCGACCGTGTACCAATAGAGCGCGCCCAATGCTTTCAGGCGGTTATATTTCATCGCCTTCCATCCGGCCTTGCCATATTCCTGCATGTAATCGGCAAACACCGGATCGGTCAGCATCGGCACATGGCCGAACACATCGTGGAACACGTCGGGTTCCTGAATGTAGTCAAACGTTTCGCGGGTGCGGATGAAATTGCCTGCGGGGAAGCGGCGGTTCGCCAGATGCCAGAAAAACACATGATCGGGAATCAACATCGGCACGGGCACTACCGACCAACCTGTCAAACTGCCCAGCTCTTCGGACAACTTGCCAAATTCGGGCACGCCGCCGCGGCCCAGATCCAGCTTCTCGCAGCCCGCCATAAAGGCGGTTGCCGCGCGGCCCGGCAGGATCGCCATTTGCCGCTCGAACAATTCATCCCAAATTGCATTTTGCTCTGCGCCATAATTCGCTTGCTTTGGCTCAAGCCAGTCTTCCCCCACATGCTCCGGCTTTTTCAGCGGCGCGGTGAAGACATCTTCCGGCATTTCGGGCAGCGTGGCAAAATCGCTAAGAGGCTCTATTACTGTCTGGGTCATATCGGCTGAAAGCTTTAGCAGCCGCAGGGTTAAGAAACAAATTTGTGAAGAGATAGACGATGGGGAAGCTGAAGCGCACAGAATATGAAGAATTGCTCGAGCCGATGGAGGAAGAACTGGTCGCGATGGCGCGCTGGGCCAAACATTCCGGCGCGCGCATCTGCGTGATTTTTGAAGGGCGGGATACCGCAGGAAAGGGCGGAGCCATCCGCGCAGTCGGCGAGCGATTAAACCCGCGCCAATGCAATGTCGTTGCGCTGTCAAAGCCGAATGAGCGCGAAATGACTCAGTGGTATTTCCAGCGATATGTTCCCTATTTGCCCGCCGCCGGGGAAATAGTCCTGTTCGACCGCAGCTGGTATAACCGTGCTGGCGTTGAGAAAGTCATGGGCTTCACCAGCGAGGACAAGGTTGCACGATTTTTGGAAGAAGCGCCCAAATTTGAAAAAATGCTGATCGATGACGGGATATTACTGTTCAAATATTGGCTGACGACTGATCAGGAAAAACAGGAAGAAAGGCTTACGGAAAGGCTGGAAGACCCGTTGAAGCGGTGGAAACTGTCACCGATCGATTTGGCCGCCCGCGAGCAATATGACGCCTACACTCAGGCCCGCGAAGCAATGCTGAAGGCTACCCACACAGACCATGCGCCTTGGACACTGGTGGATTTCAATGACCAGAAACAGGGACGGCTGACATTGGTGCGCAATTTGCTCGACCGGATGCCTGACACGCATATCGAGCCGCCAGCTCTGGCATTTCCCGAGCTTGGCCATGACCCGATTTCGGAAAGTTACTCGGTCTTGAAACCGATCGCCGATTACACGCCGTGACCCGGTTGTGCTTGGCCGAGATGCCCGAGATTTTCCTACATTGCCAGTTTAGGGCAGGAGAGTTCATCGCTCTTTGACATTGTCAGCTTCCGTGACCGCATTGGCAGCATTTTTGCTGCTCGGGATTTTTCGGAAATCAAAGCCCGAGCAAATGTGTAACCCGTATCCCAACAGGCAAACCGTATGAAATCAGGCAATTACCAAAGGTGTGTTAGGTTACAGGTGTAACCCTAAGCCCCACATTCGTCGTCGCCGCTAGCTGGCCCGTTCGAACAAAGCGGCGATACCCTGACCGCCGCCGATGCACATGGTTTCAAGCCCGAAGCGGGCTTCGCGCCGGTGCATTTCATGCGCCATATCGGCCAGAATGCGTCCGCCGGTCGCGCCAATCGGATGGCCGAGTGAAATGCCCGATCCATTGACGTTGAGCATATCCATCCGGCTGTCATTCTCTGACCAACCCCAGCCTTTAAGCACCGCCAGAACCTGCGGCGCAAAGGCTTCGTTAAGTTCGACCAGATCGATGTCGGCCCAACCTTTGCCGCTGCGCGCGAACAGCCGTTCGGTCGCTGGCACAGGGCCGATACCCATTCGCGCCGGATCGCACCCGGCGGCGGCCCAACTGTCAAACCACAGCAAAGGTTCAAGGCCGAGTTCTTCTAATTTGTCCTCGCCTACCACCAGGCAGGCTGCGGCGGCGTCATTTTGCTGGCTGGCATTGCCTGCGGTTACCACGGCATCAGGATTGGTTTTGCCTTCGAGCGCTCGCAAAGCGCCAAGGCTTTCGAGGCTTGCATCAGCGCGGAAGCCTTCATCTTTGGCGAATATCACGGCATCGCCGCGCCTTTGGGGGATTTCAACAGGCACCATCTGTGCATCGAATTTACCAGCATCCCAAGCCGCAGCCGCATTTTGGTGGCTCCTCACAGCATATGCGTCCGATGCCTCGCGACTGATGTCATAATCCTTGGCCAGGTTTTCGGCGGTTTCGATCATGCCGGTAATCACGCCGAACCGTTCGATTGGCTGGCTCATCAACCGGCCCCGCGTCAGCCGGTCGTGCAACGTCATATCGCCGAACCGCACGCCTTGGCGCAGATCGGTGGTGTAATGCTCGACATTGGACATGCTCTCAACACCGCCTGCGACCACTACATCAGCCGCGCCGGTTTGAATCATCATTGCGGCGTTTATGACCGCTTGCAGGCCAGAGCCGCAGCGGCGGTCCAATTGATAGCCGGGCACTTCGATAGGCAAGCCAGCGGCGAGCCAGCTCCAATGGCCGATCGACGGTGCCTCCGCGCTGCCATAGCCTTGGCTGAATACCACATCGTCGACCCGCTCGGGATCGATACCGCTGCGCTCGATCAACGCCTTGAGAATTACCGCGCCAAGCGGCCCGGCCTCCATCGGCGCAAGCGATCCAAGGAATTTGCCGACCGGCGTGCGGAGCGGGCTGACGATTGCGGCGCGGCGAAGTGTCATGATTTGTCCTTATTTGAATGGGCATCACTACCGGCAACGATTCCGGCGTCCATCAACTTGCCAATTGCGCCCGAACCCAGTCCGAGCCGTTCAGCGAGAATTTCTTCGCTGCTCGCGCCAAGGAACGGTGCTGGCTGCGGATCACCGCGAGTGTGGCCCGGCATATTGGCGAAGGGGCCGGGGGCCGGATAGTCAAAGCCGCTGGGGTTGGCAGGCGATGTGCCAAACAGCGGATTATCCGTGACCAGATCGGGGTCGGTCGCGGCCTCGTGCATCGTGCGGTATCGTTCGAAAGTGGCGCCAGCGGCTGCGAGCCGCCTGGCCAGATCATCATAGGAAAACTGGTCGGCCACGCTTTGAAACAGCGCGAACAATTCTTCGCGGTGGGTGAAGCGGAAATGGTCGCTGGCGCTGAAGGATACGCCGTGTTTACTCTCGATTGCGCCCACTTGCCCGGCCACATCAAACGCCTCGACCAATCCGGCCCATTGTTTGTTGGTCAATGCTGCGACCATAAAGCGCTTGCCGTCTCTTGAACGGAAGTCGCGCCCGAAAGCGCCCCAAATTGCATTGCCAAGCCGCTGCCTGTCGCCGCCGCGATAGAGCATTTCCGCCATCGCACCGCTATTGGCCACAGTGCCAATTGCGACATCGCCAAGCGGAATACGAACTTCGCTGCCTTCGCCGGTGACATCACGGTGGCGTAATGCCGCCATCAGCGCGAACGCAGTATAAGCGCCGGTGATGAAGTCCCATGCAGGGAGCGTCTGGTTGACCGGCGGGGCGCTGTCCTGATCCCATTCGGCGGGGCCAGTCATCAGCGGGTATCCGCTGGCAGCGTTGACAGTAAAATCCATCGCCTGGCGTCCGTCACCCCAGCCCATAATCCGCACAGTAATCATGTCATCGCGCCCGGCCTTCAGGACTTCATGAGAAAGGAAGCTTTTCTCCGGAACATTGGTAATTATCTGGCCGGTCTTGCGCGCCAGTTCCTGCACCAATTCGCGCCCCTCTGCCGTGCGCATATTTACCGCGACGCTTTTCTTGGCGCGGTTCAGATTTTCCCAGCTGAGCGAGCGGCCCTCTTCGGTTAGTTGATAGCGGTCATAATCAAGTCCGCCGCCGATCTGGTCGACGCGGATAACCTCGGCCCCCATTTGCGCGCAGTATAGTCCCGCAGTCGGCGAGGCGACAAAGCTCGACACCTCGATAATCGAAAGGCCGCTCAGTAAATTGTACATTACGCGTCAACTCCGGCAGCAAATTGGCGAAGCATATTCTTGGCGATGACGAGCTGGAGGATCTGTGTGGTGCCCTCATAAATCGTGTAGATACGGGCATCTCGGTAAAACCGTTCTGCCTCATACTCGGCCAGATAGCCTGCGCCGCCATGGATCTGGACACAGCGATCGGCGACACGGTTGCACATTTCGGAGGCGAACATTTTTGCGCTGGCGCATTCGATGATTGCTTTACCCTTGTCGGCTTTCGCGCTGGCATCGCGCAGCATACATTCGGCCGCATAGATTTCGGCTTTGCTATCCGCAAGCATGGCTTGGATTAGCTGGAAATTGGCAATCGGTTCGCCAAATGCCTTGCGCTCATTGGCATAACGCATTGCGGTGTCGAGAATGCGCTGAGCATATCCCGCGCTCGCCGCGCCGACCGACAGGCGGCCATTGTCGAGGCTCTGCATGGCGGTGGCAAAACCGCGGCCTTCCTCCCCGCCCAGCAGCGCATTGCCCGGCAGCTTGACATCATCGAGATAAATATCGGCAATATGGCTGCCCGATTGGCCCATCTTACGATCGGGCTTTCCAACCGATATGCCGGGCGTATCCATCGGCACCAGAAAGGCGCTGACATGGGCGTTCTTCGGCAAAGCCTCGTCATTGGTGCGTGCCATGATTAGCCCCAGTTTAGCGTGCGGAGCGTTGGTGATGTATCGTTTCGCGCCATTGAGGACGTAGCCATTGCCGTCCTTCTTGGCAGTCGTTGCCATCGCGGCGCTATCCGATCCGGACCCGGGCTCGGTAAGGCCAAAACAGGCGATTTCACCGGCTGCTAGGCGCGGCAGCCATTCGGCTTTTTGATCGGCGGTGCCTGAGTTCTTGAGCGCCGAACAAACCATGCCAAGATTGATTGAAGCAATTGAGCGATAGGCTGGCATCGCATAAGATAACGTCCTGATCGTCTCCACATATTGCGGCACGTTCATGCCGCTGCCGCCATATTCTTCGGGCGTGGTCAGCCCGAATAGACCCATCTCGCGCATTTCGTTGATCAACTCTTCGGGGATGCGGTCGTTGGCGATGACCTCCTCTTCTGCCGGGATCAGCCGTTCGCGGACATAACGCTTCAATTGTTCTATAAATTGATCGAAAATGTCCGCGTCCATGCCTGCGTTTGGGGCTGTTGGCGTGCTGGTTTCTGCCATGGCGTCATCCTCTTTACTGTGTCGCAATTATCGTTGAATCTTGCTTAGGACTCGGGCGGCCCATCGCTATCTTGGCTATCTTCGGCCTGAGCAGTTTCAGCTTCACCGGCTTGCTGGGCGGGCAATCGTTTTGCCTCAATCATTTCGGCGGCTTCATCCAATGCGCGCGCTTCGCCCACGCTGACGCCGCCGGGGCCGGGATCATTATCCGCCGCACCGCAGGCGCTGAGCAGCAGTGCCGAAACGAAGATCACAATTTTTTTCATCTCGCCACCATAGCGCGCTGGCGGCAAAGGAAAAGCGGGTGAATCGACTGAACGATCCACCCGCTTCCGAAATTCTAACTCAGGTTGATTAGTTACCGAGTTCTTTCTTGGCAGCATCAACACCCTTGTCGATCAGGCGATTGCCTTCTTTCTTAGCAGCGTTTTCGCCAGCTCTCTGACGTTCAGCGGCAACATCGCGAGCAGTCGCCTCTGCAGCATCACCCGCATCGTCGGCTTCTTGCGCGACGACGGCGGAGGTATCAGTGGAAGCTTCTGAGACATTGGTATCTGCAGCGGCATCGGCAACCGGCGCTTCTTCGACTGGCTCGACAGCTTCTTCAGCAATTTCTTCGACGCTTTCGGCTTCCGCTTCAACCGATGCGTCTTCTGATGTTCCGCAAGCGGCCAAAGCCAGAGCGGCCGACGATGCGAATGCAGTGTAAAGAATCTTTCTCATTATATACTCCCATGAATTTTTGGGCTGCGTTTGGCATTTGGCCGGCAGCGAGTCGCTCCAATACCTTGCCTGAGCGCGAACCGCAAAGCCCATATCTGTGGGCAACATCAGTTTACAGGTGTTCCCGCCGTCACCGCGGTCTGCCAAGAGGCCGCGCATGGCGATTAATATAGAAGATGATGGCAAGCTTGATCTTGCGCGTGAGAAATTGCGGACGATCTTCGGGTTCGAGAGCTTTCGCGGGCGTCAGGCAGAGGTTGTCTCTCGAATTTTGGGAGGGCAATCGACACTGGCGGTAATGCCGACAGGTGCCGGTAAGTCGCTGACCTATCAATTGCCTGCGACAATGCAGCACGGCACTTGCATAGTTATTTCGCCCTTGATTGCGTTAATGCATGACCAATTGCGCGCAGCCACCGCCAATGGGATCAGGGCCGCTACGCTGACCAGCGCCGATGCCGATTGGCGCGAGACAATGGATGCCTATCGTGCTGGCGAGCTGGACTTGCTGTACGTTGCGCCCGAACGCGCCAGCCAGTCGCGTTTTTGTGACTTTCTGACATCGTCCCCGATTGCCCTATTCGCAATTGACGAGGCGCATTGCGTTTCGGAGTGGGGGCATGATTTCAGGCCCGATTATCGCCAGCTCCTGCCGCTGCTGGAACGTTTTCCCGATGTGCCGCGGCTTGCGTTAACCGCAACCGCAGATCAGCGCACCCGCGCCGATATTCTGACCCAGCTTGGCATTCCGCAGGATGGGTTGATCTTGGCCGGATTCGACCGGCCCAATATCCGATACACTATCCGTCACCGAGAAAATCCTGTGCGCCAGATAGAAGCGTTGATGAAGGAGCAGCCGGGGCCAGGCATCGTCTATGCCCCAACCCGGCGCAAGGTTGAGGATATTGCCGAAAAGCTTGCAGCGGCCACTGGCCGCAATGTGCTGCCCTATCACGCAGGGCTTCCTGCTGAAGAACGCAGTGCCAATCAGGCTGAATTTGTTGCTTCGGAAGATATGGTGATCGTCGCCACGATCGCTTTCGGCATGGGAATTGATAAGCCCGATGTGCGGTTTGTTGCGCACGCTGGCATCCCCAAATCAATCGAGGCCTATTATCAGGAAACCGGCCGTGCCGGGCGCGATGGCGATCCGGCGAATGCGGTTATGTTCTGGGGTGCGGGTGATTTTGCGCAAGCGCGGCAGCGGGTCACAGAACTTCCAGAAGAACGGCGGAATGACGAACGCGCACGTTTAGACATGCTCGATTCGCTGGTGGAAACGCCGGGGTGCCGCAGGGCGGTTTTACTGAGGCATTTCGGCGAAGACCCGGAGGCGACATGCGGCAATTGCGACAATTGCCTCGATCCGCCCAAAGTTTCCGATGTTACTCAAACCGCGCGCAAATTGTTGTCGGCAGTTTACCGGACCGGCCAGAGCTTCGGCTTCGGTCATATCCAAAAAGTTTTGACCGGCAGCACCGATGACCGTGTCGAGCAGCGTGGTCACGACCAGCTCAGCGTCTTCGGGATTGTCGCTGGTGACGAAGCTGAAATGCTAAAGCCTCTGTCCCGCGCACTACAGGCTCGCGGCGCTCTGGTTTCAACCGAACATGGGGGACTGGCGCTCGGCGGTGATGCGCCGGCGATTTTGAAAGGCGACCAGGCTGTCGAAATCGTGATCCCGCCAAAAGCCAATAAGCGTAATGGCAGGGGGGCGAGGGGCGGCGCACCCAATCCGATCGGCGATCCGTTGTTTGAGGCGCTGCGAGAGTTGCGGCGCGAATTGGCATTGGAGGCGCAAGTTCCGCCTTATGTAATTTTTCACGATGCTACCTTGCGCGAATTGGCTGAAGCACGCCCTGCCTCGATCGGCGAATTTGGCAAAATCGGCGGAGTGGGAGCCAAGAAGCTGGCGGCGCATGGCAACGCGTTTCTCTCGGTCATTCGTGAATATTGACATTTCCTGCATTTGATATAAACATGATATCATAATTATATCAGGCTTTGGTGAGGGAAATGAATATGAATAAAGTATCAGGCGCGATGAATGTCAGCCGTGAACGCTCTGCGAAATCCTATAGCGGTTATTTAATGTTGCTGGTCATGCTTGCGCTTGTCGCGCTGGCCGTGCTGGCAATTGCCAATGGCGCTCCGGCCAATGGTGCTCCGAAATCCGCGAAACTGATATTCGCTGGTACCTTGGTTGGTTCAATTCTCGGGCTGCTTTTCTTCGCCGCCGGGTTCTTCATGGTGCAGCCCAATCAGGCAGCGGTAATCACGCTTTTCGGCGAATATCGCGGTTCCGAACGGACTGAGGGATTGCGCTGGGTGTGGCCCTGGATGATGCGAAAGAAAATCAGCGCGCGAGCCCACAACATCCATTCGGAGCGAGTTAAGATCAATGATTTGCGCGGTAATCCGATCGAAATTGCCTGCAATGTCGTGTGGCGTGTTTCTGATACGGCGCAAGCGAGTTTCGATGTCGATGATTATAAGGAATTCGTGAATATCCAGATCGAAGCCGGTCTTCGTACGGTCGGTTCGCGGCATCCGTATGATGATTTTGAAGGCGAGGAAGTCACGCTCCGCTCGGGCGGTGATGTGATCAATCGCGAACTGTTGGTCGAACTTAACGACCGGTTGATGGTTGCGGGGATCACGGTTGATGAAGCTGGCCTGACGCACCTTGCCTATGCATCGGAAATCGCCAGTGCGATGCTGAAGCGCCAACAGGCTGACGCGATTATCGCAGCACGTAAGAAAATCGTTCTTGGCGCGGTGGGTATGGTTGAAGATGCGCTTACAAAGCTGAAAGACGATGACATTGTTGAGCTGGATGCCGAGCGGCGTGCCGCGATGGTGTCGAACCTGCTGGTTGTTCTGTGCGGCGAACGTGAAGCGCATCCAGTGGTCAATGCCGGCTCGCTTTATTGATAGAGATATTTAGAAAGCGGCGCGATGCCCTCCTCCAAATCCAAAAAGGCTTTCGCCCTCCGTCTCGATCCTGCCGTTCACGGCGCGGTCGAACGGCTGGCGGCAGGAGAGCTTAGATCTGCCAACGCGCAGATTGAAATTCTCTTGCGAGAGGCCTTGAAGAAGCGCGGAATCGAGGTGGCGGTCAGTACACGGGCAAAGCGTGGCAGGCCGCCCAAGACTTAGCCCGTCATTAACCCTTTTCCTATATCGCCGGAGGTATGACCTATGCTGCTCAGACCTTGCCCGCCCGTCCTTCGCTCAAGCTAATCGGGCTGATAGCCGCGATAGCCGTTGGTGCCATTCCTGCGGCGGCAGTTTTCGCTCAAGAAGGCGGAGCCTTCACAGTGGTAGAAACCGGCCGCAGCTATTCTAAGCTGCAAGATGCGGTGAACGTTATTGGCAATGGCACAGGCACCATCTCGATAGCTGAGGGCACGCACCGCCAATGCGCGGTCCAGACCGGCGGCTCCGTTTCCTTCCTGGCTGAGAAGCCAGGGACTGCAATCTTCGATAGCGTTACGTGCGAGGGCAAGGCTGCGTTAGTGCTGAGGGGCCGTGAAGCCAGCGTTTCTGGCTTGGTCTTCCGCAGGATGGCAGTCCGCGACTTCAACGGAGCAGGCATTCGCCTCGAACAAGGCAATCTGACGGTTGCCCAAAGCTGGTTCTTGGACAGCCAACAAGGAATTCTGTCGGCCAACGATTCGGGCGGCATAATCGTAATCGACAAATCGACATTCTCCGGCCTTGGAACTTGTGAAGGCGGCGGCGGTTGCGCGCATTCGGTCTATATCGGTGACTATGGGCATCTGCGGATTACGCGAAGCCGGTTTGAGAAGGGGCGCGGAGGCCATTATGTGAAATCGCGCGCAGCACGGGTTGATATCGCCTCCTCCAGTTTTGATGATTCGGCCGGAATTGCGACCAACTATATGATCGACCTGCCAGCAGGCTCGACCGGCCAAATTACCAACAACTGGTTTGTGCAGGGAGAGAATAAGGAGAATTGGTCGGCATTTATTGCTGTCGGCGCAGAATCCAAAATCCATCCCTCCGATGGATTGCAGATTGCAGGAAATGACGCACGGCTTGCTCCCTCGGTAAGCCGCAACACCACTTTCGTGGCCGATTGGACCGGCGAAGAACTTGCCATTGGCTCCAACAATCTGGGTCAGGGGCTGGAGCGTTACGACCGCCGTTGGTGATTTCAGGGCAATTGGTGCTAGACATTGCCGCCCTAGATGCGGTTGATTTGGCAAGGTCTGACACAGAATTATAGTGCCGTGAGGCAGCAGCGCTGCTACGCGGACCGCTAGAGTTCACCAAATTTCCGAAAGACATCGCATGCTCAGCCGCCTGTTTATCTGGTTGCAATATATATTACCCCAGCACGCGATTTCGCGCCTCGCCGGCCGGGCCGCGAGCAGCGGCCGGCCTTGGCTGCGCGACAGGTTAATCCGCCGATTTGCTAAGTCTTACCGCGTAAACATGGCAGAATCTGAGCGCGGACTCGACCAGTTCAGCTCGTTCAACGATTTTTTCACTCGCAGCCTCAAGCCTGGCTCTCGGCCTTTGGCGGATGCGGCGACAGAAGTGCTCAGCCCCGCTGATGGGGCGGTCAGCCAGCTTGGCACAATCAAACAAGGCCGGATATTCCAAGCCAAGGGCCAAAGTTACACCGCTACCGAGTTGCTTGGCGGCGATGCGGCGCTGGCCGCGAAGTTTGATGGCGGCAGTTTCATGACAATTTACCTGTCGCCAAGTGATTACCACAGGGTTCACATGCCCGTCGGTGGATCGCTCAACAGCACTGCCTACATTCCCGGCGAATTGTTCTCGGTCAACACGGTTACTGCAGAAAATGTCCCACGCCTTTTTTCGCGCAATGAGCGCCTGTCTTGCGTGTTCGACACCGATCATGGCTCGGTAGCCAGCGTCATGGTCGGAGCGATGATTGTCGCGAGTATCGAAACTGTTTGGAGCGGACTTGTTACACCGCACCGCAAGTCAATCGACATTCAGCAATTTGGCGGTGCTGCGGGACCAGCGCCTAAATTGGCAGCAGGCGCAGAAATGGGCCGTTTTCTGCTCGGTTCGACTGTGGTGCTCTTGTTCGAGCCAGGCAAAGTGCATTGGTCGCCCGAGCTGAAGGCTGGCCATACGTTGCGAATGGGGCAATCAATCGGAACGTTCGCAGATTAGCCCGAGCCGAATGCCGGAGGATAGGTGACCACGCCTTGCGGTGTCCCGCCTTCCAAAACCAGTCGCTGGAAATATTGCGGCGGCGGTCCGGGATAGGACAATGCGGGATCATGTTGGAACCCAAATCGGCCATAATAATCAGGGTTTCCCAACAGAACGATGCCGCACGCTCCTGCTGCACGAAGATCCGCAATCCCGCGCTCGATCAACTGAGCACCGATTGATTGCCTCTGCAATTCGGGCGTTACCGAAACCGGCCCAAGGTCGTACCAATTCGGAGTGCCATCGCTGATCGACACCCGGGAAAAAGCGATGTGTCCAGCGAGGCCCGACGCTGTCTCTGCGACTAAGGACAGCGCAAGATCGCCATCGGCGCGCAGAGTGTCGATCAGGTCTTGCTCGTCGCCATCGCTAAACGGCATATCGCGAAATGCCGCTTCGGTTAGTGTATAGATCGCCTTGTAGTCCCTTGGTTCCTCGGGACGGATGGTGATTGCAGTCATTTGAGTAAATGCCCTGAGCGGTCGCGCTTGGTCGCCAGATATTGGCGGTTATGCGGGTTGTCCGGCAGTTGATGTTGCACGCGCTCACTTATGATAACTCCGGCCCCGGTCAGCGCATCGACCTTTTTCGGATTGTTGGTCATCAACCGAATCGACCGAACGCCTATAAGCTCCAGCATCCTCGCCGCGACCGGAAAATCGCGCGCCTCGTCGGGAAGGCCAAGTCGCCGGTTCGCATCGACAGTGTCGAACCCCTGGTCTTGCAATTGATAGGCGCGCAATTTGTTGACCAATCCGATCCCGCGGCCTTCTTGCCTTAGATATAGCAGCACCCCCCAGCCGCCAGACTTCGCTTCATCCGCCATAGCGCCGAGTGCGGCATCCAGTTGCGGTCCGCAATCGCATTTCAGGCTGCCCAGAATATCGCCGGTCAGGCATTCGGAATGCAGCCGCACCAATGGTTCGCGCGCCGAATCCTGCTCACCAATGATCAACGCAACATGTTCGCGCGTGTCATCGGCACTGCGGAAGGCGATTATCTGCGCATCATCCGCAGCTGCGACCGGCAAGCGCGCCCGCGTCGCAATTGAAATCTGTGAAGTGTCTGACCACGCGTCCAGGTCGGTCGCCGAAACCCGCTCGGCTTCTCCGGCATTTTCAGGGTCCGCCATGAAAGCAGGCAGGATGCCTGCGATCCGCGCCAGTTCCATCGCCGCGACGGCAGCGCTGTGCCATTCGATCTTTTCCGCCTTGAATGGACCCTTTAGCGGATTGGCGAGATCGAGGGCGGGGTCGGCTATTGGCCGTGCCGAATTAAGAGTGAAAGAGTCTGCGCCCCGAATCAGCACTGGCGCATGTGGTTCTGCTGCATCGCGCTGATTGGCGAGCTTCAATGTGGCTGCTCGCGCTGCAGAGATAAGCATTTGGCTTGCGGTCGCATCCGCCGCTATGGCGGTCTCTACCGGCAATAAAACCGGACCATTATCCATTGCGATTGGCCAGCCATGGCGCAAGGCATCGACAGCGCGCGCGACGCGCCGGGAAGAGGATGGGCCTGTCAGGCTCAGAGATCGAACTCCGTCACCAATGGTACATGATCGGATGGCTTTTCCCAGCCGCGGCAATCCTCATGGACCGTATGGCTAGTGGCCTTTGCTGCGAGCTCCGGCGATGCCCACATATGGTCAAGCCGCCGCCCGCGATCGCCTGTACGGTAATCTTTCGAGCGATAGCTCCACCAGCTGAAATACCGCTCCGGATCCCGGATGAATTCGCGCCCAACATCGACCCAGCCATGTGCATCTTGGAAGCGCTTGAGCACTTCTACTTCCAAAGGCGTGTGGCTGACGACCTTGAGCAACTGTTTGTGGCTCCACACGTCGCTTTCGAGCGGTGCAATGTTGAAGTCGCCAACGATCAAAGTCGGGCGTGCAATCTTGCCCGCCCAATCGGTCATTCGGCCCAGAAAATCGAGCTTTTGACCGAATTTGGGATTTTGTTCGCGGTCTGGAATATCGCCGCCAGCAGGGACATAGACATTTTCGATCACCATATCCTGACCCGCGCCGGTCAGCTCAACACCGACATGGCGCGCCTCACCATTATCCTGCCAATCATGACGGCTGAATTCCTTCATCGGTATGCGGCTGACGGTCGCGACACCATGGTATCCCTTTTGCCCATGGACCGCGTGGTGGGTGTAACCCAGCGCATTGAAAGCCTCGAACGGGAAGGTCTCCTCAACCGTCTTGATTTCTTGAAGACACAAAACATCGGGCGCTTGTTCTGTCAGGAACTGCGCGACAATCGGCATACGAAGGCGGACGGAATTGATATTCCAAGATGCAACTGAAACCATGCGAACGCGATAAGGGCGCGAGGTCGCGCTGTCCATTGGCGCTTTCATGTGCCCATCAATTGGACCAGCCGGCGGGCGCAATATGACCGATAAAAAACCCTCGCGCCGGGGGCATTGGCACGAGGGTTTCCTATTAGCGTTCGTCACGCTTTGTAGAACGGCCGTATCGAAGACTAAGGCAACAGGGGGGTAAACCTTGCTCCGGCCGCTTTACGATGTAAAATTACGCCATGCTTGCTGTCTAAGCAATGAACGAACCTTCTCAGCCCGTCCTATTATCCAAACGGTGTGTCGGTGAACCGTTTAACGGGGGCGACGTGTGGTGCGGCGCGGATCGCGATAAGTGAAAGCCTTATCCGCCACTGCAATACCGTAACGATGATTCGTCAGCCGGACAGTAGTCCGGTGATTTTGCGAATCGAGTGCTACCCAACTGGCCAATTGCAGCCCGCCGGGTGAAGATGCGCTGCGGGTGAAAATAAGGGTAATAACACCAAACTCCGGGCGGCTCTTATCGCGGACTTCAACGCTGACCACGTTGGAATTGCTGGTTGGAACCAACTTGCCATATTTGCCAATATCACGTTTCGGATCGAGCAATGCGCCAAGCGGAGAATTGCTAATCGGCCAGCGCTGCACCTGATTGACCCCATAATCAATCCAAGTCAGCGATTTACCATTGGATACGAGCAGCAGCGGAACGCCGTCCTGATATTGAAATCGGATTTTGCCAGGCTGCTTTAGAGTCATGACCCCCTTAACGCTTTGCCCCTGCCGGTCGGTCTCCGTGAAATTGGCCTTCATGGTTGTGATACCGCGCAAGGCGGCCACGGCCCTGTCTAAATCGCCTTGAGCCGCGGCAACGGGAGCCGCAGGAGCAATAAGCGTAGCGGGTGCGGCAATGCCAAGGACCAGAGCACCGGCAAATGCGGCGCGAAGTGGTTTGCGAGCGAGATATGTCTTCATGTTCATATAACCTATTTAACGCCGCAGCGTTGAACAGTCACTGAACTAATGCAGGGTCCGGCGTTCATCCGGACGCCATCATTATTTGATTTTGGCTTCCTTGAACTCGACATGCTTGCGCACGACGGGATCATATTTGCGGAAGGACATCTTTTCGGTGATGTTCCGTGGGTTCTTTTTGGTCGTGTAGTAGAAGCCCGTGTCTGCAGTCGAGACGAGCTTGATCTTGACGGTTGCTGGCTTCGCCATGACGTAATCCTAAAAAGCGCTGAGGCCCGAATCGGGCTGAAAAATAACACAGGCCTCGTCCAAAATCCTTGGAGCAGGCCCTTCAAGCCGCGCGCATTGGGGTAACAGGCAAAAAATGTCAAGCATTCTGGGTTACCAGAACTGCAGTCGCATTGCCGGCGGCAACCGCCTACCAATCCACCTTACCCCGACCGGCTTTGATCGTGCCGCGGTTCTTCTTGGCCTTGATGCGTTTTTCTTTGCCAATTCGGTTCACCCGGCTTTTCTTGCGCAATTTGGGTTCCTTATGTGCGGCTTCGAGCAATTGGATCATCCGGCCCCGCGCATCATCGCGATTGGCCTCTTGCGTGCGATAATTGCGCGCGGTCAGAACAATCTCGCCCTTGGAGGTCATTCGGGTTCCGGCAAGTGTCTTTAGCCGGCCGAACACCGGCGGGCTAAGCCGCAAGGCAAAGACATTAAGCCGCAGTTGGACTGCGGTTGCGACTTTATTGACATTCTGGCCGCCCGGGCCCGAGCTCGCGATGAAGCTTTCCTCAGCTATCCGAAGCGCTTCAGCGATAGTTTCATCCATCACTAAACCCGAATGCAAGGAAATCGGCCGGCATTGGCGCGATGCCTTCGATCGCAGGTTTTCCGCTGCGTTCCACTGTAATGGCTGCGGCGTGCAGCATAGTTCGCCTTGCTCCAGCGTTTTCGCCATGGACCGGCCCGTAAACCGGGTCGCCAAGCAGTGGCACACCAAGCCCGGCCTCGGCATGGATACGGATTTGATGCGTGCGGCCCGTTTCCGGACGGAATTCTATCAGCGAATTGCCTCCTTCAACGGCAAGCACTTTCCAATGGGTGACCGATGGCTTGCCATCGACGTCACGGACCATTCGCCACCCCTTTTCAGCGCTGCTGATTTTGGCAAGCGGGATATCAATTGTGCCCTCGCTTTCAGCCAGTTCGCCGCCGATAATACCGAGATAACGTTTTGAGACGAGCCGTTCCTCGAATGCCCTTGCAAAGCGCTTAACTGCCTTGGGGTTGCGCGCGAGGAGCAAGCAGCCGGAGGTGTCAGTATCCAGCCGGTGGACGGCAACTGGTGCACGGTGGAAACCGAGCTTCAACCCTTCATAATAATCAGCCAAACAGGTGCCGCCATTGCGCGGAGGGTCAACTGGCAATCCAGCTGGCTTGTCGACCACCAAGGCTTCGCCATCTTCGAACACGATTGGTATGCGGGCAAGGACGGGGGGATTAATCATGGCTTCAGTCTTCCAGGGATGAGGCCGCGCACTGCATTTCCCAGCAGGAAGCCATTTTCAAGATCGTTCAATTTCAAATCATCTTCGCGCGCTTTACCACATTCCAGCAGCGAGCGGCGATAAACCCCTGGCAGCAAGCCGAGCGCGGCGGGCGGGGTCAGCAAGATTCCGCCCCTCTCGACAAAAACATTGCTCCAGCTGCCTTCGGTGATCCGGCCATCATCATGCACAAGAATGGCCTCCCGCGCGCCTTCCACATCTGCCACGGCCAAGGCGTCCTGATAAAAACCCCGGTCGGTGGTTTTGTGACGCAATCGCCAATCGCCCGGGTCAACCGGTATCGGCAATGCGATGCATTCGAAAATATCGGGATTGGCGGCCGGTAAATCGGATGTTGTCAGCGAAATGGCTCCGCTGCGGGCAGCAAGTAAGCGGACCTTGGCCGGACGCTCAAGCTCGAAACAAAGCGCATGAATCTGGTTGCGCGCCGAATGCCGGTCAAACGAAAATCCGAGTTCGGATGCGCTGTGCTTGATACGTTCGAGATGCAGTTCGAGCAGCTCAATGCCCAGTTCAGGGTCGAACCGCATCGTTTCAATCAAATCAAATTGGGCGGCAGTATGGGACGGGGAACTTTGCCGGACAAAGCTGCCTTTCAATATTGATTCGCGCCATTCATCCATTGCTTTGCTGTCCGCAACAATCGCCGATCCGACACCAAGCACCGCATCGCCTTGATCATTTTCGATTGGCGTCAGCCGCAAGGTCCGAATCGCCACGTTAAATGCGGCATTTCCGGTCGCATCAATCCGGCCAATCGCGCCGCAATATGCACCCCTTGCATCGCGCTCTACCTCGCCAATCAATTCCATTGCGCGGATTTTGGGCGCTCCGGTAATCGAGCCGCAGGGGAAGATTGCTCGGATCAAATCGGTTGCACTTTTGCCATCTTGCAAAGTGGCACGCACGGTTGATACCATCTGGTGCACCGTGGGGTAACTTTCGACCGCGAACGGCGCATCGACTTGGACGCTACCGGCCTCGGCAACGCGCGACAGATCGTTGCGCATCAAATCGACGATCATCAAATTTTCGGCTTTGTCTTTAACCGAATTAGCCAATTCGTCTGCCAATGCAGCATCTTCGGCCTCATTCTGCCCGCGCGGCCGAGTGCCCTTCATCGGCTTGACCTTAGCCGCGCCATCTTGGAGCGAGAAAAACAATTCGGGCGACAGGCTGAGCAGCCAATGGGCCCCGTCGAAGATGATCCCGCCATATCCGGCCATGGCAGAGGGGCGCAGCGCGGAATAAAGCGCAATTGGATCCCCGCGATAGGAGCCAGCCAATGGGAAAGTCAGATTGGCCTGATAGATGTCGCCGCCGCGAATGGCATCCTGCAGCGAGTCAAAAGCCGCGGCATACCCGCCCGGCGTAATTTGCGGATCAAGCGGCCCGATTGAAGCCTCGGCAGAGCCCTCTCCGCCCGATTGATCTGACAGCCATTGTTCGACCTGCGATGGTTCCATGGTTTGCGCCGCATCGAACAAGCCAAGCCAAACAAGCGGCCCGTTTGCCCCTGCGCGCGCTTCGGCCAGTTCCATCAATTTGGGTTCAAGCGCCAATCCGGCCTCATAGGCAATAAAACCTGCCAATACGCCGCCTGTTTCGCGGCGTGCGTTGTCCGCCGCTTCGAGAATCCCGTCTACCTCGGATGCCCGCCGCGCAATAAAAATCCGCTGCGGACTCTCGAACAAATGCGCATCTGCCGCGCCGTTTGCGCGTGCATCATCAAGCAGGACAAAGGGTTGCCGGTCGGCCATCTGGGCAGCCATAGCCTGTGTGGCGCGCAAGTCGAGATACTTGACCGCATACGCTTGGCTACGCCACAGCCCCAAACAAGAAATTTGTATGAGAATTTCATAATAATTAGGGTCGGAGTACGGTTGCAATGGGTACGATTTTTCTTGGGCTTGGCGCCAATGGCGAAAACCAGTCGCTCGATTTGGGCCGTTCAAACCGGCACGGCCTCATTGCGGGGGCAACCGGCACGGGTAAGACCGTAACGCTTCAGGGCCTTGCCGAAAGCTTCTCTGCCAATGGCGTTCCGGTGTTTGTCGCCGATGTGAAGGGTGATCTGGCGGGTATTTCAATGCCCGGTTCGTCCACCTTCAAACATGCCGACAAACTTGAGGGACGCGCCAAAGAATTGGGTATGGATGATTATGCGTACTCCGACAATCCGGCAATCTTCTGGGACCTTTACGGCGAACAAGGTCACCCGATCCGCACCACTGTAAGCGAGATGGGGCCGCTGTTGCTCGCCCGGCTATTGGACTTGAATGACACGCAAGAAGGCGTGTTGCAGATCGTGTTCCGCTATGCTGACGAAAACGGTTTGTTGCTTCTGAACTTTGAAGATCTGCAATCTATGCTGATGTATGCGTCGCAAAACGCGAAGGAACTATCGTCCAAATATGGCAATGTCAGCAAGCAAAGCGTTGGCGCGATCCAGCGCCAATTGCTGAGTTTCGAGAGCCAGGGCGCTGACAAATTCTTTGGCGAGCCAGCGCTTGAAATCGACGATTTCATCCAAACAGACGAACAAGGCCGCGGTTATATCAATGTGCTGGCAGCCGATAAATTGATGCGCAGCCCAAAACTGTATGCGACATTCCTGCTATGGCTGCTCGCCGAATTGTTCGAAACACTGCCTGAAGTGGGCGATCCGGAAAAACCCAAGCTGGTATTCTTCTTCGATGAAGCACATTTGCTGTTCGATGATGTGCCGAAGGCGCTGGAAGACAAGATCGAGCAGGTCGTACGGCTCATCCGGTCCAAAGGTGTCGGTGTGTTTTTTGTGACGCAGAACCCGGTCGATATTCCCGAAGAAGTTGCAGGCCAGTTGGGTAACCGCGTGCAGCATGCGCTGCGGGCCTTCACGCCAAAGGATCAAAAAGCCATCAAGGCCGCCGCCGATACATTCCGGATCAATCCGGACCTCGATGTTGCCGAAGCCATTACCGAGTTACGCGTGGGTGAGGCTCTCGTTTCGACTCTGATGGACGATGGAGCCCCGTCAATTGTCCAGCGCACCCTGATCAAACCACCGCGCAGCCGGCTTGGCCCGATAACCGCGAAAGAACGGGCAATCATAAAATCGATTAGCCCGGTAGACGGCAAATATGACACCGAAGTTGACCGCGATAGCGCCGAAGAGGTGTTGCTCGCAAAAGCCGCAGATGCGGCTGAAACCGCCAAAGAGGTCGAGGAGAAGGGTGAGGCAGAAGTGGGCAAACGCCCGCGTAAAACCCAGTCGATGTGGGAGAAAGCGGGCAAGGCCGCTACGTCAGCTGTTGCAAGTTCTGCGGCTACAGTGCTGGCTGCGAAGTTGACCGGCCGCAAATCCCGTTCTGACCCGACCACACGCGGTGTTACTGCTGCGGTCGGTTCGATCGCAACCAGTCTGGGCGGCGGAATGATGGGGCAGTTCGCCCGTAATCTAATTGGCGGGCTGATGCGCTAAACAGCGCTGTGCCCGCTAATGGGCAACCGGATTTCAGCGCGCAAGCCGCCCTCTTCACGGTTTGCAAGGACGAGTGTTCCGCCATGCTGTTCGGCAATTGCGCGGGCCAGGGTCAGGCCGAGTCCAGCGCCGCCAGTATCACGGTTGCGCGATGCCTCCCCTCTGGTGAATGGTTCCAGCATGGCAGCAATCTGGTTTTCCGGAATGCCGGGGCCATTATCGTCGACGCGGATTGTGATCGTATCGCCATCGCGCAGCAGGGCAATTTCAGCGCCGCCGCCATACCGAACTGCATTGCCGACGAGATTGCGTAAACCGCGCTTGAGCCAAGTGACATAAACGGGATGGGTTATCTTTTCGATGTGTCCCGCAGCAACCGGCTGGCCCATATCTTCGAATTCTTCGGCGACAGACATTACCAGAGCGCCCAATTGCGCTTTTTCTGCTGGCTCGGCTGATTTTCCGACACGGGCAAGAGAGAGAATGTCATCGAGTGACTGGGTAATATCCTCAATCGACTCCGCCATTTTGCCGCGCTCATTCTCATTTTCGACACTTTCGATGCGCACACGCAGCGCAGCCAGGGGTGTCTTGAGATCATGTCCGATAGCACCGAGCATGACGTCCTTTTCGTCGAGCAAGGCGGCAATCCGCGATTGCATGGCATTATGTGCAGAAATCAATCGCCGAACATCTTCTGGACCTTCGGGAGGAAGCGGTGTGCCTGAACTGATGCCATGACCAAAGTCCTCGGTCCGCTTGGTCAAAGCCGCCAGTGGTTTTGTAATCCGCCGCAAGAGAAGAAAATGCAGTCCGACCAGAAGCAAGTAGATCAGTAAGGTCTGGGCAATGATCGTTTGCATTGCGCCCTTTTGAGGATGGGGGAATAGAACACGTGCAACACGCCATTGTTGTTCGCCGGGCGAGCGCAGGCCGACGACAATCAGGTCGGAATCCATTGCGTTGCCGTCTGCCAAACGCTTCAACAAACGCGGGTTGCTACGGATGAACTCATCGGTCTTTGCTTCGCGCCGGATTACTACCAAATCATCGGCGGCAATTCCTTGACCAGCGAGTATCGCTTCCAATTGCTGTTCGAGCCGTGGCTCGGTGATTTCGCCGTCAAGCAAGGGAGTGACTGGGCTGCTCTCGAGGCGGAATGCCCGTGGCGGCTGCCCTTGCGCGGCACGCAAGCGTCTTTCGCGGAGGCGCCCGTCACGCTGGCGATTTGCTTGCCTGCGCATTCTTCGGCTTTCACGCTCATCAGTGTTTTGGCCATTCTGGGCGCGCTCGTTACCCGGCGCCACCAAGCGAAATGCTGCGGCATTCAGCGCAATCTGCTCTCGGCGATTTTCCGAGGCGCGATAGAGTAACGTGGCAGAGATCGCCTGAGCCACCAGTAGTGCAAGCGCGACTGCGAGCAACATTTGGCCGAGCAGGCTCTTGGGCCACAATCGCATGGTCTAGCTCCGCGCTGCAGATTTGCGCAGTACATCGGCGGCGAAGCGATAGCCGCCGCCGCGCACCGTCTGGATATATTCGGGATTGCGGCTGTCTGCTTCGATCTTGCGGCGCAGGCGGCTAATCTGATTATCAACCGCTCGGTCGAATAAATGAGCCTCCCGGCCCTGAACCATGTCGAGCAGGCGATCACGGTCGAGCACTTGGCGGGGATGGTCGAGGAAGGCGCGAAGCAGCCGAAATTCCGCCGTAGAGATGGAAATCACGGCACCTTCGGGGTCGATCAATTTGCGTTTGAGCGGGTCTAGTTCCCATCCTTCAAAGGCATAGTTGGTATCGGCTTGTGGTTCGGCACCGTTGCGCGAAGCCCGGCGCAAAACCGAACGGATACGCGCAACCAATTCGCGTGGCTCGAAAGGTTTGACCAAATAGTCGTCAGCGCCGATTTCCAAACCGATAATCCGGTCAGTTGGTTCACCTTTGGCAGTCAGCAAAATCACCGGAAGATCGCGTGTCTCGGCCAAATGCCGGCATAGCGACAGGCCGTCCTCACCCGGCATCATGATGTCGAGCAGAACTAGGTCAGGTGTAAATTCGAGCAGCAGGCTGCGCGCTGCCGCTGCGCTCTCGGCATCGCGCACAATAAAACCCTGCCGCGCCAAATATTCGGCGAGAGACTCTCTCAAGCTGGCTTGATCATCCACCAGCAGCAATGTGATAGGCGCGGTATCGGTCATTATTCCGATACCACGCCTAGACGGTCACAGGTTTGGCAAGCAAGCGCCATTGGGTGCGCGCTTAGTTGCTCTGGCGTTCTGCCCGGCGTGCAGTGCGGCGTTCTTGATGCTGGCTGCGCATTTCAGCGCGTGCTGCCTGACGTTCTGTTTCGGAAATCTGGCCGTCATTATTGGCATCGGCTTTCTGGAACCGTGCTGCGACCGCCGCATTAAATTCGGCCCGGCTTACAGACTTGTCGCCATCGGTGTCAGCTTGACGGAGCATCGCCATGGCGCGGTTGCCCCGTCGGCCACCGCGTCCAGCCTGATCGCCGCCGCGTTTGCCGCGCCGTTCGGCACGCTCGCCGCCGCGATTAACCCGTCGCTCTGCACGTGCTTCACGCGCGGCGTTCATTTCGGTTTGCGAGACCCCGCCGCTATTGTCGGTGTCGAGCTCTTCGAACCGGCCTTCGCGGCGCCCGGCTCGCTTTGCTATCCGCTCTTCGCGGGCCGCGGTCATTTCGGCTTGGGTCACTTCGCCGTTTGAATCGGCATCCATCTTGGCAAAGCGCGCTACATTGCGGGCTTCGCGGTCTGCTGAATTGATTGCGCCATCATTATTGGCGTCCATTCGGGCGAATGTTTTGGCAGCATGATCATTATGTTCGGCCAAGGTTACAATCTTGTCGCCATTTGCGTCCGGCCCATGATTGCCGCCATGATGCGCTGCAAAAGCGGTGCCGCCTGCCAGCGCAATTGCAGCTGCAGTCATGGACAAAGTCATTTTCTTGCTAAGTTTACGCATTTTATATTCTCCAATCGCGAAAGATTGAGCTGCGGCGGCGACGTTCAGGGGGAGGGGGTAGTAGATGCCTCCGCAACTCGTGATACCTTTCTAGCGGCTGATTGTCGCACGAATATCCCGCAAAAGGGCAGAATTGTCGCACTTTGTCGCATAATTCAAAGGGCGTTCATACGTGCGCAAGCCGATTGTAGATGTGTGTGTTCCCGCTTAGCGAGATCGATGTTCGGTTCCTTGGCCGGCTGTTATAAAGATTGCCTCGGCTGGCCCCACAATATCTGCAGTATGCCAAATGCCGGCGGGATTGATTGCATATTCACCAGCCGCCAGCGCTATTGTTTGCTGGCCATCATTTGTCTCTTGGATCAAAACTATTGAGCCGGAGATACAGATCACCATTTCGCTACCGACAGGATGCATTTCCCACACATCCCAGCTTTCCGTGAAGCGGTGCAAGCTAACCAAACGCCCCTCTGCACCATCGCTTGCGTTCCGCTGGCCATAGGCTTTGTACCAATCCATACCGCTGAAGGCTGGTTGCACCTCTGACGTCGCGCCGAGCCCTAAATGGGCCCAGTTTTCAGCCAACTTATGCGGCCCATTCATGATATTCCCCGTAGCTATTCTATAGCGAAAATCACTTCGTCATGGTGAAGACATTCAGCTTGTTGCCATCTGGATCGCGGAAATATCCCGCATAGAAACCATCATCACCGCGCGGTCCGGGCTCGCCTTCGTCGCTGCCGCCATTGGCGATTGCAGCGTCATAAACCGCTTTGACCTTGTCGGTGCTATCCACTTGTAGCGCAGCCATCGTGCCGTTGCCGACTGTGGCTTTTTCGCCGTCAAACGGTTTGGTCGCGGCGATTCCTGGGGCGCCGCCCATTTCACCCCAAGCAATGAAAGTGTCGAATTCCATCATCCGGCCAACGCCCATTACCTTGGCAATCGCATCATAAAATGCGGCCGCGCGCGGCAGATCATTGGTTCCTAGCGTCACATATCCCAGCATCATATTTCTCCCATTTGCGACTCGCAACAGAAGAACATTACTAGAACATAGTGCGAGTCACAAGTGGGGCATCATATTGGAGCGCAAGCGTTGTTGAGCCAAGCCAGCGCATCACCTTCCAAGTGCGGCGCGAGGGTTTCGCGGGTCTTGGCGTGGTAATCATTCCACCACTGCTTTTCCTCCGAAGTCAGCAGTGACAGATCGAGCATATTGCGCGCCATCGGCACCCAAGTCAGATTCTCGAAGCCGAGATAGCGGCCTTCAGCTCCTTCGATTTCGCGTTTTTCAACCAGAACTAGGTTCTCGATGCGAATGCCAAATTCGCCGGTTTTATAATAGCCCGGCTCGTTCGAAAGAATCATTCCGGCGAACAATTCCTGATGTGTGCCTGCCTGTCCTGCGGTAGGTTTGGCTATCCGCTGCGGCCCCTCATGCACGGCGAGGAAACTGCCGACACCGTGGCCTGTGCCGTGCGCATAATCGACACCCGCTTCCCACAGATATTGGCGGGCAAAGGCGTCCAATTGCGCGCCATTGGTGCCCTGCGGGAAGATAGCGCGGGCAATCTGGATATGCCCTTTGAGTACGCGGGTGAAGCGGTCGCGCACTTCGGCGGTGGGTTCTGATTTGTTGCCTGGTCCGGCAATCCACACGGTGCGGGTAATGTCGGTCGTGCCATCAAGATATTGCCCGCCTGAATCGCATAGAAATACGCTGCCGGGCTCGATATCCCGATTGCTGTCTTCATCGACGCTGTAATGGCACAAGGCGCCGTTTGGACCGGAAGCAGAGATAGTGTCGAAGGATTGGTCTTTAAGAACGCCGGTCTGGTCACGGAATTCGCGCAATTTGGCTACTGCGCTGAGCTCAGTCTGGCCGCCTTTTGATGGTTCGTATGACAGCCAGTGGAGGAATTTTGCCACGGCTGCGCCATCCCGCGCCTGCGCATCGCGGTGCCCCTGCTGTTCAACAGGGTTCTTGATCGCTTTGGGCACAATCGCAGGATCGCGGATGGCAACAGGCGAAGCGCCGCCAGCTTCCAGCGCGTGATAGATCGCCGCGACACCATAATCAGGATCGACGGCAACAGTCTTGCCCGACAAGGTTCCGAGCGTGCCGGTGAAGTCAACTCGGTCACGAATGGTCACCGCATTGCCTAGGTGCTGTTCAAGCTCCGGTGTAATCTTTTCAGGTGCGATGAACAATTCGGCGGTCCCATCAGCATGCGCAATGAGGTAGGATAGTGCAACTGGCGTCCGGTCGACATCGCTGCCGCGAATGTTGAGCATCCAAGCAATAGAGTCGAGCGCAGAGATTACCGCCGCGTCAATCTCCTCGGCTTTCAGCCAGTCGGCGACTTGCGAGCGCTTTTCGGCGGAGGATTGGCCAGCATGTTCGTCGCCATGAATTACCGCAACAGCATTGGACGGCGCAGGGCGATCGGACCATACGGCGTCGACAGGATTGCTGTGCACCGCAACCAGCTTAGCGCCCTTTTTTGCAAGCGCGGCAGTCAGGCTGTCAGCCCAGCCTTTGGTATGGAGCCATGCGTCGTAACCAATTCGCGCACCCTTGGTGACATTGGCGGCGAGCCATTTTGCGTGGGTCGTTTCAAGCGACGATTGATACTCAAACAGATTGCCATCGACCTGGTCGCGGACCTGAATGGTATAGCGTCCATCGGTGAACATCGCCGCGCCGTGGAGCAAGACTATTGCACTGCCGGCTGATCCCGCAAAGCCGGTTAGCCACTCGAGCCGCTGGGCGTAACCGCCTACATATTCGGACATATGTTCGTCCGAAATCGGCACGACAAATCCGTCGAGCTTCTGCCGTCTAAGCTCTTCGCGAAGGGCGGAAAGGCGGGCCTCATGGGTTTGCATCAACATAGAATTGGTCCTGAATTGCAATCGGTGCCGGTCATGCTAGTTCCGGCAACTTAGTTTCAACTGAACCCATTACCATATTCGCCGTAATTCAAACAGGGACATCCGCCATGAGAATCACATCTGCAGCAGCAATTGCAATTGCAACAGCTACGATTGCCCCTGTGACATTGGCCACCCCGCTTTCTGCGCAGGATGCATCCCCAGCCGTTGCCAGCCCAACCAAGGACACCAGCTTGACCGAAAAAGCCATTCCCGCCCCGCCCGTCGCCGAAAAGCGCGAGCATAGCTACACGCATCATGACATTACCATTTCCGACCCGTATCATTGGCTGAAGGATCAATCCTATCCCAAGATCGATGATGAAGATGTGCTCGGTTATGTGAAAGCGGAAAACGCTTGGTTCGAGCAGGAAATGGCGGATCGCAAGCCTTTGGTCGATACGCTGTTTGAGGAGCTGAAAGGCCGCGTCAAAGAAGACGACAGTTCGGTTCCGCAGAAAGACGGCGACTGGATGTATTGGACCGAAGTTGCCGAGGGTAAGGAATACCGCCTGTGGTACCGTGAACCTGTCGCTGGTGGTGACAAGGAGTTGATGCTGGACGAAAACGCGCTGGCTGACGGCAAGGAATATTTCCGCCTCGGCACCTTCTCGGTCAGCGATAGCGGGCGTTATCTCGCCTATTCTTACGATGACAATGGCGCGGAACGGTACACGGGCCGAATCAAGGATTTGCAGACCGGCGATTTGCTCGACGATGTCATTCCCGAAACGCGCACCGGATTGGTTTGGGCGGCGAAAGACACGGTGCTGGTCTACGGTAAAGCCAATGAGAATTGGCGGGTTGATAATGTCCGTGTGCACACAATCGGCACTCCGGTTGAAGATGATGTGGAGATCTACACCGAGTCGGACATTGGTTTCAGCGTGGGCGCTGGCCTCTCGGCCGAGGAAGATTGGTTGATCATCGGCGCAGGCGACAATGAAACGAGCGAAGTCCGCTTGGTCCGCGCAGATAACCCCACTGGCGAACAGATTCTGGTGCGCGCGCGAGAGAAAGGCGTTGAATATTCGCTCGATATTCGCGGTGAGACTGTGTTCATCCACACCAATGACAATCACGTCAATTTCCGCCTTGCGACAGCCAAGCTTGCCGCGCCGGGTGAATGGACAACCAGCATCGCCGGGTCGGACGAGTTTTATCTGACCGGATTTGACCTGTTCAAGGATTTCTACGTGACCGAGGGCCGCCTAAACGGTCTCGATCAGGTGCAATTGCGGTCTTACGATGATGCGGCGAAAGTCACCCCGATTGTATTCCCGGAGGACAGCTATTCCGCAGGTCTGTCGAACAACCCCGAATATGATGTCGATACGCTGCGATTGACATACGAGAGCATGGTCACTCCCGATTCGGTTTATGATTACCGTCTGTCCGATGCGAAGCTGGAACTGCTCAAACAGCAGGAAATCCCGAGTGGCTATGACGCCTCGCTCTATGTCACTAAACGCGAAATAATCACCGGGCGTGATGGTACGCAGGTCCCGGTCAGCGTGGTCATGCGCAAGGACCGCGATGAAATGAATGGCGGACCAAGCGGGCCGCTGCATCTTTATGCTTATGGCGCTTACGGCTATGCCGTGCCGCCGGGCTTTTCCGCTTCGCGCCTCAGCCTGCTCGATCGCGGCATGGCGTACGGCATCGCGCATATTCGCGGCGGCGATGATCTGGGCCGCAACTGGTATCTCCAAGGCAAGATGAACGAGCGGTGGAACACCTATAATGACTTCGTCGATGTGGCGAAGGGGCTGGCGGCGCTTGGCTATACCGAAGAAGGGTCAATCAGCGCCAGCGGCGGTTCGGCTGGCGGCGAGTTGATGGGCGTGATCGTCAATACCAATCCACAGCTTTGGAAAGCCGTGGTGGCCGACGTTCCGTTCGTCGATGTGCTCAACACTATGCTCGACACCAGCCTACCACTGACTCCGGGCGAGTGGCCCGAATGGGGCAATCCGATCGAGAGTAAGCAGGCGTTTGCTTATATCCTCAGCTACAGCCCGTATGACCAAGTGATCGCACAGGATTATCCGCCGATGCTGGTCACTGCAGGTTTGAATGATCCGCGCGTGACATATTGGGAGCCTGCCAAATGGGTCGCCCGCTTGCGCGATATGAAGACCGACAATAACGAGCTGTTGCTTAAGACCAATATGGGCGCCGGCCATGGCGGCAAATCGGGGCGGTTTACCGCGCTGTATGAGGCGGCGGAGGAATATGCGTTCCTGCTGAGCCATCACGGGATTGATGAGTGAGTATCAAGGAAATCGGATGGACAGGGATCGGCGCACTGATTTGTGCGCTGGTTTCTCTTGCTCTGATCATCTCGCTTTATGTGGGAAACGGTGAAGTTCTTTTATATAGCTTTCCCGTTCAAGTTGTTGGCCTACTTCTTCTGGCAGTGTCGGCTTATAGATCTAGGCGATGGTGGTTGCTCATCGCATTACCTCCGCTGGCGTTTCCTCTGATAACTTGGCTTTTGATATTCTATTCTTGTTCGCAAGGCGATTGCTTTTGACCCAGCCCTTCCGCAAGATCTTCACCGCCGCGCCCGACCACATCGACGAGATGGGCCACGTCAACAATGCGGTGTGGGTCCAGTGGGTGCAGGATATGGCGACTGCGCACTGGGATGCAGTGGCTGACCCTGCGCATGCTGCCGAGTTTGTCTGGCTCGTGACCCGGCACGAGATCGACTATCGCGGCAATATTGCGGCGGGCGAAAGTGTGACGGGTGAAACCTGGATTCCGGGTGAGGCGAAGGGCGCACAATCGGCTCGCCGGGTCGACTTCACCAATGACGCTGGCAAAGTCATCGTATCGGCTAAAACCATGTGGGCTATGCTCCACCGCGAAACCGGACGGCTGGCACGAGTGCGGCCTGAAGTGATCGCACCTTTCATTGTAAACCATGAGTAATTCTATGACCGCTTCCGCCATTTTCCAGCCTTTAAAATTGCCCAATGGCAGCACGGTTGCCAATCGTCTGTGCAAGGCCGCGATGGAGGAAAACCTCGCCGAGCAACCCGGTCAATACCCTGGCGAGCGGCTGTTCGCGCTTTACCGCGCATGGGCCGAGGGAGGGGTCGGCATGATCCTGACCGGCAATGTCATGGTCAGCCCGTCTTCTCTGACAGGGCCGGGCGGCGTCGTGCTCGAAGCTGGCACTAATCTCGAACCATTTAGGCAATGGGCTGAAATCGGCAAAGCGGGCGGTGCGCAAATGTGGATGCAGATCAACCACACGGGCCGCCAGATGTATAAAAATTTGGGCGAAGAGGCGGTGTCGCCGTCGGACAAGGCGCTCGATTTGGGCAAGCTGTCTTCGCTCTTCGCCGAACCTCGCGCCTTGGAAGAGGCTGAGATAGAAGCGATCATCCAGCGATTCGTCGACACGGCGGCGCTTGCGGAGGAAGCCGGGTTTGACGGTGTTCAAATTCACTCGGCCCACGGATATCTTTCCAGCCAGTTCTTGTCTCCGTTGACCAATCAACGGACGGACCAATGGGGAGGCAGTCTGGAGAACCGTGCACGTTTCCTGCTGTCGATTGTCGAGCGGGTTCGCCAAAAAGTGAAGCTGTCTTTTGGCGTTTCGGTGAAGCTCAATTCGGCCGATTTCCAAAAGGGTGGTTTTGAGTTTGAAGATGCGCGCCAAGTGGTCGAATGGCTTGGTGGTCACGGCGTCGATTACGTCGAATTGTCGGGCGGCTCTTATGAAAGCCCTGCTATGACCGGCTCGGGGACCGGCTCGGGGACAGGTTCGGGGACAGGAACCGAATCTGGCACATCGACTGGAAAGCGCGAAGCTTATTTCATCCAGTTCGCCCGAGACATCGCCAAGGTCGCCGAAATGCCGATAATGGTAACTGGCGGGATCACCAAACGCGCAGTCGCAGAGGATGCGCTGGCGCATGATGCGGCGGGGTTTGGTGTGGAGTTGCTGGGTATTGCCCGTGCCATGGCGTTCAATCCTGATTTGCCCAATGATTGGCGGGCGGGCCGTTCGCTCGAATTCGAAATGCCCGCGCCGACATGGTCGAACACCACATTTGCAGGACTTGCGACCATGGCTATCACCAAAGCGCAAATGGAACTGATGGCTCAGGGCAAGCCGGTGAAGCCGGATGTCTCGCCAATCCGCGCCATGTTGGCTGACCAATGGCGCACCGCGCGGCGGGCCAGAAATTACCGCAAGTGGCGCGCCGGCTAAGCCGCTGTTAGCTGGCTAGGACGTCTGCCACCGAGAGATACTCATAGCCTAATTCGTCCGCGACTGCTTTATACGTCACTTTGCCAGCGTGGACATTGAGCCCTTCGGCAAGATGTGGGTCGCGGCGCATCGCTTCTTTCCAGCCATCGCGGGCCATTCGCAAGGCGTGCGGCAAAGTCACATTGTTGAGCGCATAAGTGCTGGTCCGCGCGACCGCACCGGGCATATTGGCGACGCAATAATGGACGATCCCGTCAACGGTGTAGGTCGGGTCGGCGTGAGTGGTCGCTTTCGACGTTTCGAAACAGCCGCCTTGGTCAATCGCAACATCGACCAGCACGGCGCCAGGCTTCATTTCTTTCAACAATTCGCGGGTGATGAGTTTCGGCGCAGCAGCACCGGGGATCAGTACCGCGCCAATAACCAAATCGGCTTGACGTACGGCGTCTTCCAGATTGGTCTTGTTGGAAAACCGCGTGCTGGCGCGTGCCTCAAAAAATGTGCCGACTTTCTCAAGCACTTCGGGATCGCGGTCGAGAATTTCGACATCGCCGCCGAGGCCAACCGCCATTTGTGCGGCGTTAAAGCCGACCACACCGCCGCCAATAACCACCACTTTGCCGGGAAGAACACCGGGTACGCCGCCAATCAACACACCGCGTCCGCCATGCGCTTTCTCCAAAGCCGTCGCGCCTGCTTGAATGCTCATCCGGCCTGCGACTTGGCTCATCGGCTTTAGCAGCGGCAAGCTGCCATTCGCGCCAGTTACGGTTTCATAGGCAATCGCGGTAACGCCCGATTTGACCAGATCTGCGGTTTGTTCGGGGTCGGGGGCGAGGTGAAGATAGGTGTACAGCAATTGGCCTTCGCGCAATTTGGCGCGTTCAACAGCTTGCGGCTCTTTTACCTTAACCACCATTTCGCATTCGGCAAAAATCGGATCGGGGCCATCGACAATCTTCGCGCCTGCATCACGGTATTCGGCATCGGTCGCGCCAATCCCGAGGCCAGCGCCGCTTTCAATCCAAAGATCATGCCCGTTTGACGCAAGTTCACGCACACTCTCCGGCGTTAATCCGACACGGTATTCGTGATTCTTGATCTCTGCTGGGCAACCGATACGCATGGAATGTCTCCTTATGCAGACTAGTTACAAGTGAAACGATAATCGGGCAAGCGAAGTTCTTGGCCATGGCCTCGCCAAAGCGCGCCTCAAATTTTTCAACAGTCAGCAAACTGTCACAAACCGAACATATTGGCGTCAGGGAAGTTTCACAGAATTGTAAAGGTAGCAGCAATGAACACTCATAACCGCGCATTGGGATCCGCGCTGGCAATGGCCCTTGCCTGCGGATGGGCCACGCCCGCCATGGCGCAAACGGCAGATGGTGCCTCTGTCGCGGAAGAGCTCGCCGCAATGCGCGCCCAGATGGAAGCAATGGCCCAGCGTATCGCAGAGCTCGAAGGTGAATTGGCGGAAACCGATACGGCGGTTGATGCTGTGACCAGGCAAGTCGCAGCGACACCCGTTCCGGTTGCTTCGGAAAAACCGCCAGTTGATGTCAGCTGGAAGGGTGCTCCGGAGTTTAAGGGCGAAGGCGGCTGGACCTTCAAGCCGCGTGGCCGGATAAATTTGGATGCTGGTTTCGTCAACGCGCCTGATTCGACCAGTGCAAATGATGGTTTCGGCAGCGAAGCGCGCCGCATCCGTCTAGGCGTTCAAGGCAGTATGCCCGGCGGTTTCGGTTATAAGGTTGAAGCCGATTTGGCCGGAGACGAAGTGGCGCTGACCGATGCAATTCTGACTTATAAAGACGGCGATTTGAAGCTGACAGCGGGTCAGCACAATAACTTCCAGTCGCTTGAAGAATTATCGAGCAGCCTCAACACGTCCTTTATCGAGCGCGCCGCATTCACTGATGCATTCGGATTTCAACGCCGTGTCGGTGTGTCGGCAGAATTTTCTCCGAATGATGTTCTAATTCAAGCAGGTCTGTTCACCGGCAACAGTGCCGATCTGCCTGCGAAGGATTGGAGCGCGGATGGTCGCTTTGTTTATATGCCCAAGCTTGGTTCGACCCAATTGCATCTGGGTGCATCGGCGCATTTGCGCTCGCTGGAAAGCGGATCGACGGTTCGATACCGCCAGCGTCCTCTGGTTCATTTCACCAGCGATCGTTTTATAAACACAGGGAACCTATCGGCTGACAGTGAATTCGGCTTGGGTCTCGAGGCAGCGGCTATTTCGGGACCGTTCCATGTGTCTGCCGAAACATATTGGCAAAAAGTTGATCGTGGACCCGCTCTAGCGAACCCGACCTTTTTCGGCGGTTCGATAGAGGCTGGCTATTTCCTGACTAAGGGCGACAGCCGCGGATATAAGGGCGGAACATTTGACCGCGTGAAGCCGGCCAATCCGGTCGGTGAGGGCGGTATTGGCGCGGTCCAGATCAACGCGCGCTATGATCATCTCGATTTGAACGATGCCGGCATTATCGGCGGAACCCAAAACAGCTATCAAGCCTCGTTGATCTGGACAATGACCGATTACACGCGTTTGCTGATCAATTATGCGCGGCTTAATTATGATGATGCGGCGTTGCCTGCCGCTGGTGGGAACAGGTCATACAGCGTCGATGCTGTTGGTATCCGGGCCCAGATCGACTTTTAAGTTCGGGCGGCTCTAAATTCTCTTACAGACTTTGTCATAAACGCGTCACACAACAGGAATAGTCGCGCGGTTAGACTTAAACAGGAATATCAAACTATGCGTATCACGACCAAATTTGCTGTCCTCGCTGCGTCCGCGCTTTCGCTCGCCAGCTGCGGTGGGACACCTACTGAAACAGTGCATGTTGTCGGTTCTTCGACCGTGTTTCCGTTCGCCAAAATGATTGCCGAAAACACCAGCCGCTCAAACCCAACTCTTGGTTCGCCGCTGATTGAATCGACCGGTAGCGGCGGCGGTATCAAGCTGTTCTGCGCCGGTGTCGGGTCAGAGCACCCCGACGTTGTCAATGCATCACGCCGGATGAAGGCGTCGGAGTTCGCGACGTGTAATGCCAATGGCGTTACCGAAGTTGTTGAAATTCAGGTCGGCCTTGACGGCATCGCTTTTGCTTCGGCCAAAGATGGCATCATGATGAATCTGACGCCTGACATCGTCTATCGTGCAATCGCGGCAAAGCCTTACGGCAAGGAACAGACTAACGAGACCTGGGCAGACGTTGATCCCTCGCTGCCTGCTGAGCCGATCCTTGTCTATGGTCCGCCATCGGGTTCGGGCACACGCGATGCGCTGCAGGAGCTGATCCTCGAAGCTGCATGTAAAGCCAATCCGGAAATGGAAGCGCTCAAGGAGAAAGACGAAGATCTCTACGACCAGACTTGCACCGAAGTGCGCGATGACCAAAAATATGTCGCGCAAGGGGAGCAGGATAATCTGATCGTCCAAAAGATCAGCGGCAACCCAAAGGCGGTTGGCGTGTTCGGATATTCCTATCTTGAAGAAAATTTGAACAAGATTCAGGGCCTGCCGATGAACGGTTCGGACCCTACCTATGAAAACATTTCCAGCTTTGCCTATCCCGGCGCGCGCCCTCTCTACATGTATGTGAAGAAGCAGCACCTCGATAATATCCAGGGACTGCGCGAATATATCGCCGAATGGGCCAAGAGCTGGGACAAAGATGGTCCGCTCGCCAAAATCGGTCTTGTCGCTTCGCCTGATGATGTTCGCGCTGCGAACACCAAGAAGTCGACCGAGTTTTCGGTGATGACTGCTGACGATTTGAAGTAGACTCCAATTTGGCTAAAAGCGGAGGGCCGCCCTTGCAAAAATGCGGGGGCGGCTTTTTTGCGCGCCTGATGGGCGCTGTTCGAGATCAGAAGCTCCGAGCATTCTGGAAAAGCCTCCCCTTTTTAACAGGCTGCTGCAACGGCTCGCCGTATGGCCTGTGATCCTGATGCAGCCAGCATCCGGGCGTGTGGAATAATGTTGCTCTAACAACAAAAATTCGTAATTAAATGACCTACCAGTCAAAGATTATTGCAAATATTCTGAGCCGGGCGCAGTCTTCGCCAGTTTTGCAATCAGCCAACTGGCGGTGCGAACATGGGCAAGAGGGGCAAAGCCGCTCTTGATAGGGAGAAGAATGCATGAATTTACGACTTAAAAAGGTTTCTTCGCGTGCAATGTTTGCGGCAGCGACCGCGTTGATAGCGATAGCGAGTTCCGACGTAGCGTTGGCTCAGTCTGCGGATACTGCTGCTGAGAGCGACGAGGCTGCCGAGGAAACTGGTGCCGCCCCATCAATTGTGGTTATCGGAACGCGCCGCACTGATCGCAGCGCCACCGATTCAGCCTCACCGGTTGACGTTATCAGTTCAGCTGAATTGCAGCAGCAGCCAGCCATCAACATGCTGGATGTTATCAAAAACGTTGTTCCATCCTTCTTCGTGCCGCAAAATACAATCTCCGATGCGTCCACTTTCGTGCGCGCACCATCTTTGCGGGGTCTACCCGCAGATAACATTCTGGTCATGCTCAACGGGAAGCGCTTTAACCGCTCGGCGTTGGTCCAAGTCTATACTGGCGGCGATACAGCGCTCTCTTTTGGTTCCCAGGGGGCTGACATCTCGTCGATTCCATCGATTGCTGTTTCGAATTTGCAGGTCCTGCGTGATGGCGCGACCGCGCAATATGGCTCAGACGCAATCGGCGGCGTTTTGAACTATGGTTTGCGCGACGACATCGGGCTGGAATTGCAAGGACTATACGGCCAGAACTACGACAATGGCGGCGATGGCGAAACCTATCAGATATCGGGCTATGGCGGCGTCAAGCTGGGCGACAGGGGCTTCATCAGCCTAGCCGCTGAGTATAGTGATACCAACGGAACAAGCCGCGGCGTCCAGCGGCCATCGGCGGTCAATTTTGCTACCCAATTCCCCAACTTGGCCGACCAGCTTCCCAATGCGCCGGGTCCGGTACAGATCTGGGGCACATCGCCTTCACACGGCTGGAAAGCTGTGCTGAACAGCGAATATGAATTTTCGCCGCAGGCAACAATGTATCTGTTTGGCAATTTTGCCGGTTCGAAAGCGGATCAAAGTTTCAATTACCGAGAGGCGGTTGCAACCACGGCAACGCGGTTTGACGGGACGAACACCACAACCGGCACATTATCGGCAAACTCTGCCTTCCGTCACCCAATCTATCTCACAAGCTGCCCAACTGGTAACGCGACTTGCCCCAATGGCGCGTTTGTCAAAGATACCAATGTCTTCAACTTCACCACACTCTATCCCGCCGGGTTCACTCCTCGCTTTCTTGGCGAGACCAAGCAAGCGATCGGTGTGGTAGGAATCAAAGGTGAAATGGATTCAGGCTTCACCTACGATCTTTCGGGATCGCTAGCGCGCCAATCGCTAGAACTCTCCATGAACAATTCGCTGGCACCTTCTTACGGACCGAACACGCAAACCAGCTTCAATTTCGGTACGCTTATCCAGCGCGAAATGAACCTTAATCTTGACCTGACCTACCCGCTCGAAGTCGGTCTTGCGAGCCCGCTGACACTGTCGGCTGGTGCGGAATTCCGCCGCGAGGAGTATGAAGCAACTGAGGGTGATCCGCAGTCTTATGGTGCCGGACCATTTGCGGTGCAAAACCTCTATGTTCAGACAGCGCCGGGCGTATTTGCATTCGATTCAACCGTGACAATGCCACCCGCTGCCAGCGGTTATGGCGGCACCAGCCCGACTTTTGCAGGAAAGAGCAACGAAAAGAGCAAGGGTGTTTATATCGGGCTGGAGGGCGATTTGACCGACAGCTTCTCGATGGGTCTCGCAGGCCGCTACGAAAACTACGACAATTTTGGGAGCACAACGGTTGGTAAAATCAACGCTCGTTACGAGCTGACAGATTCACTCGCGATACGCGCAACTGCGGGTACTGGTTTTCATGCCCCTTCTCCGGGTCAAAACAACGTCCAGGTTCTGACCACGACTTTTATTCAAGGTAACCAGGTTCAAGTTGGGACCTATCCGGTGACCAGCGACATCGCCCAATTCTATGGGGCGACAACCTTGGGGCCGGAAGAATCAACCAACTTCGGAGCGGGCTTCGTGTTCGATCCGGGTAACGGCCTCACCCTCACCGTTGACGGGTATTCTATCAAAGTCCGTGACCGGATCGGTATTTCGCAAACATTCAACGTAAGTGCGCAAGATTTGATCGATTTGCCATCGCTTGCAGGCGTCGGCGTTGGTGGATCGGTGCAATATTTCACCAATGGATTTGATACGCTCACCCGGGGCGTTGACGTTGTCAGCACTTACCGGACAGACTTGGCTGGTGGCAGGCTAAACCTGACGCTCGCTTACAACTACAACCAGAGCAAGGTCACCGATTTCGATCCCGGCGTGATTGGTGCGACGCAGCTGATCGATATCAAATATCTCGCACCAAATCATCGGGCGACTTTTGCCGCGAACTGGTCATTGGGCGATTTCGCAGTCAATTTGCGGGAGAGCTATTACGGATCATGGCGTGATGCGAACGACTATCCGATCCGGCAGGGCAATGTTTCCACCGGCGCGATCATAGATGGTCAGGAGTTCGGTGCGAAATTCGTAACGGATCTTGATGTCAGCTATACTTTCATGGACAATTATACGCTGACGGTTGGCGCGAACAACCTGTTCAACACCTATCCGGACAAAATAGCGCCGACCATCAACAATCCGATCTATGATCTGACCGGCAGCATTTCGAATGGCTCGGTTTATCCGCGCCCCGGTGGACCGTTCGGAATCAACGGTGGTTTCTGGTATGGACGCCTGCGGATCAAATACTAAAAACCGCTATTAAACTTAATGATAAGGCGGGGGGCGAAAGCTCCCCGTTTTTTTGCAGGGTCCAAGCAACGCCCGCAATTGTAAGGCGGGGATTTCTTATGTCAGCTTCGCACCAGAATGAAATTGCTTTGCAGAAAATGAAGGGGAACATATATAGAACGAATGGATAGACTCACCACAATCGACAAACTCGGTATTTTGGCTGATGCTGCAAAATATGATGCGTCTTGTGCATCGTCCGGAACGGCGAAAAAGAATTCGCTGGGTGGGCCGAAGGGGCGGGGCGGTATCGGCTCGACTGAGGGGATGGGCATTTGTCATGCTTACGCGCCCGACGGACGGTGCATTTCGTTACTCAAGATATTGCTGACCAATCACTGCATCTTCGATTGCCATTATTGCATCAACCGCAAAAGCAGCAATGTCCGACGTGCGCGCTTCACCCCGCAAGAAGTCGCTGACCTAACGCTGAGCTTTTATCGCCGTAACTATATTGAGGGTCTGTTTCTCTCTTCCGGCATTATCAAGAGTTCAAATTTCACCATGGAACAGATGGTGGAATGCGCCCGCATTTTGCGCGAGGAGCATGATTTTCGCGGCTATATCCACCTTAAGACCATTCCCGAAGCCGATCCCGAACTGGTTTATCAGGCAGGCCTTCTTGCGGACCGGATTTCGATCAATGTCGAACTGCCCACCGATGCTGGTTTGACACGGCTGGCCCCTGACAAAAACGCGCGCCAGATCGAAGGGGCAATGCGCAACGTGAATTCTGACATCACAGAGACGAAAGACGCCAGGAAACGCTTCAAACACGCGCCGCGATTTGCGCCCGCAGGTCAATCGACGCAGATGATCGTCGGTGCGGATCAGGCGACTGATTCCGACATTGTTAGCAAGGCCAGCCGCCTTTACGACGGGTTCAAATTGCGGCGTGTCTATTATTCGGCGTTCAGCCCGATCCCTGATGCGAGCGCGGTTTTGCCATTGAAACGGCCGCCGCTGATCCGAGAGCACCGGCTGTATCAATCAGACTGGTTGATGCGGTTCTACGGCTATCAGGCCCGCGAGGTGATGGACGCCGCGGACAAGGACGGTAATTTGCCCCTCGATATCGATCCTAAACTTGCGTGGGCCCTTAAGTTTAGGGAGACTTTTCCGCTCGACGTTAATCGCGCACCGAGGGATCGACTGCTCCGCGTACCGGGCCTTGGGGTAACAGCGGTAAACCGGATTATCGCGGCGCGGCGGCACAAATCTTTGAGGCTTGAGGATGTTGGCAAGCTCACCGTATCAATTGCCAAGGTTCGGCCGTTTATTTGCGCGATCGATTGGAGCCCGACGGCGCTAACAGACCGTGCTGATTTGCGAAATTTGCTCGCTCCCAAGCAGGAGCAGCTGGAACTGTTCGCGGCATGAGTGCTCACCGTCAAACCGAGGATAATCTGCATTATTCGGTGTCGATGCTGGAGCCCGATGATTTTGCGTTCTGGCGGCATAAGGCCCGCCAATTGGTCCAATCCAATATTCCTCCAGAGAGAGTCAGCTGGAGCGAAGCTGGGGGCTGCGGCGATTTGTTTTCTGGTGGCGACACACAATTGCCCCCGGTTCCCAATGACGCAGCGACAGTCCGGGCGAGCAAGCGCTTTCTCAGCTTGGCGAAAAATGTCGTGCTGCATACGGATTTGGAGAGGTTCGCCCTCTTGTATGGTCTATTGTGGCGGCAACAAAGTAATCCGCGCATCATGGAGGACAAGACCGACAATGATGTCCGCCGGGCCGAAGAATTAGACAAGGCAGTAAGGCGGGACAGCCATAAGATGCACGCTTTTGTCCGGTTCCGCATGGTCGAACTGGAGAACGGCGAAGAGCATTACATCGCTTGGTTCGAGCCAGACCATCATATTGTTCGGGCCAATGCTGGCTTTTTTAAGCGCCGGTTCGCCAATATGCATTGGTCCATCCTGACGCCTCGCGGGTGCATCCACTGGGACGGTGATAGCATGCGGGAAAGCCCACCTGCCCGGCGGGGCGATGCACCCTGCGATGATCCGACCGAAGATCTATGGCGCAAATACTATGCCTCCATTTTCAACCCGGCGCGATTGAAAGTTAGCGCGATGATGAGCGAAATGCCGAAGAAATACTGGAAGAACTTACCCGAGGCGTCGTTGATTCCAGAGCTTATTGCCAATGCGCAAAAACGGGAATCGCAAATGGTTGCAGCCGGCGAACAGGATTTTCAAGCCAAGCCCGAAACTCTTGAAGAAGTGGGCACTGCGATTAATCGGTGCCGCAATTGCCCGATCGGCGACTGCGCTACACAGGCAGTGATGGGTGAGGGACCAAAGAATGCGCGCCTGATGATTATAGGCGAGCAGCCCGGCGATGATGAGGATAAGGCAGGCAAACCCTTTGTCGGCCCGGCTGGCCAGCTGCTCGATGTGCATCTGGAAAAATCCGGTATTGATCGCAAGGATGCGTACGTCACCAATGCGGTGAAGCACTTCAAGTTTGTCTTGAAACAGACCGCGCGCGGGAAAATCCGGCTGCACCAATCACCGGCAGCAAAGGAGATCGACACCTGCCGCTGGTGGGTCGAGGCCGAGCGCGATATTGTGAAGCCAAAGCTTGTACTAGCGCTGGGTGCCAGCGCAGCCCGCGTTGTTTTTGGTAAGACAGTCAGTATTTCTCAGGCACGGGGCAAGCCGATACCGCTTGAGGACGGCAGCGAGCTGTGGATTACGGCGCATCCGTCATACTTACTGAGGCTAGAGGGAGAAGCGCGGGCAACGCAGACACAGCTATTCGATGCCGATTTGGCCGCAGTGCAGCAAAGGTTGGTCCAACTCTAATTGCCGGGTCGCCGCAGGTTTAAAGCGGATTGCCGTCCTGATCGCGAAAAATCTCGCGCCGTCCGACATGATTGGCCGGCCCCACCAGGCCTTCGCCTTCCATCCGTTCGATCCATTTAGCGGCGGTGTTGTAGCCAACGCCCATTTGTCGCTGGAGCCATGAGCCGCTGGCTTTCTGGTTTTCGATTACGATCTGGCATGCCTGACGGTATTTGCGTTCGTCGGGATTATCGCTCGCGGTCATTTCGTCTTCGTAATTGAAGCCGCCGCCATCTTCTGGCTCTTCAGTGACCGCGTCGACGTAATCTGGCTTGCCTTGGCTGCGCCAATGGTTGGCGACCGCCTCGACCTCTTCATCCGAAACGAACGGACAATGCACGCGGACCATCGCGCCGGTGTTCGGCTTATACAGCATGTCGCCCTTGCCCAGCAACTGCTCGGAGCCTTGCTCCCCCAAAATGGTCCGGCTGTCGATCCGGCTGGTTACTTTGAAGCTGATCCGTGTTGGAAGGTTAGCCTTGATCACGCCAGTGATGACATCGACCGATGGCCGCTGCGTCGCCATAATCAAATGGATGCCTGCGGCGCGTGATTTCTGGCTGAGACGCTGGATGAGGACTTCGATTTCCTTGCCAACGGTAACCATCAAATCGGCCAGCTCATCCACGATCAGAACGATCTGCGGCAAGGGCTGGTAATCAAGCTGCTCTTCTTCGTAAATTTCTTCGCCGGTTTCGGGGTCAAAGCCGGTCTGTACGCGGCGCCCTAGCGGCTTGCCCTTGGTAATCGCGGCGCTGACCTTCTCGTTAAAACCGGCGATATTGCGGCTGCTTATGCTGCTCATCATGCGGTACCTGCGCTCCATTTCCTCAACCGCCCATTTCAGCGCGCGAACCGATTTATGCGGCTCCGTCACAACCGGGGAGAGGAGATGCGGAATATCGTCATAGGTCTTGAGTTCGAGGACCTTGGGGTCAATTAGAATCAGACGGCACTCGTCGGGTGTAAATCGGTATAGCAGCGAAAGCAGAATACAGTTCAGGCCGACCGATTTACCAGAACCGGTGGTGCCAGCGACCAGCAAATGCGGCATTGCGGCGAGGTCCGCGACGATCGGCTCACCGGCGATATCCTTACCCAGAATGATCGGCAACGAGCCTTTCGCATCTGCAAATGCCTCGCACGCGGCGAGCTCTTTGAGAACAACCATTTGCCGGTCAGCATTGGGCAATTCGATGCCCATCACGGTTTTTCCCGGAATCGGTGATACGCGAGCCGAGATTGCGCTCATATTGCGCGCTATATCTTCAGCTAGGCCAATCACCCGCGCCGCTTTGATGCCTGGTGCAGGCTCTAGCTCATACATGGTCACCACAGGCCCGGTGCGAACCGCCGTGATCTCGCCCTTCACATTGAAATCATCGAGTACGGTTTCAAGCAGGCGGGCGTTACGCTCCAGCGCTAATTTGTCGAGTTTTGGCGCATTATGCTCTGGTGGCTCTTCGAGCAGGTCGAGGCTGGGTAGCTCGTAATTGGCGAACATATCACGCTGTTTGGCCCTGGCCATGGGCGCTTTCTTTGGCGCAGCCGTTGGGTCCGAAATCATTGGGGAACGGCGGGGCGATTCGGTTATCACCGGCTCAGCCTCGGCTGCAGCGCCAATATTCTTGGACTTTTCCTTGCGTGCCGGAATCAACGGGATGCCGACTTCGCGCAGCGAGGGCCGGCGCTTGAGGAAATTGGGTAATGTCAGCAATTGCGACCAATCTATCGCGAACACGCGGGTGACCAGGACAGATCCGCCGACCACCGCTACCAAAGCCAGCATGAGCGTAATCCAGCCATGCGCTGCATCCGGGAAACGTGCGTCGATTGCTTCAATAGCCCCGACACCAAGCAACCCTGTAATGCCGCCCGGTGATGCTGGGTAAATCCATCCTTCCCCATCAAACACGAGCGAGAACAAGGTTGAAAACAGGGCAATTGCGAGCAGCAACATCCCCACCGGACGCCACCAACGAGTTGCCTCGTCGACATTCTCCTGTTCGACATCGCGCCATAATTTGCGCGAGAAAACATAAAGCAGGGGGAGCAGCAGGATGCTTGGCCAGCCGAACAGGAACAGCACCCTCTCCGATGCCCAGGCACCTGCTCCCCCCATCCAATTGGCAATTGCATCGGGTGCAGCGGCGGTTGATGGGCTCGGGTCGGTTTGCGTATAGCTGGCGAGCGAAAGGCCAAGGAAGATCATCGTGCCAAACAGCACGGCTGCGCCGGTCATCTGCGCCGCACGCCGGAACGAGCGCCGGAACGCCGCACGCCAATCCGCATTTTTTGATTTTCCGACCGCGCGCGTGGCCATGTGGTACCCCTTTGAACTCAAGATTAGGCACCATGGCCTGTGCAGGACTCGCCCGTCAAGAATCCTTCGGTGAACTGGGATATTTAGCTAAGGCCATCGATCGCGGCCCAGCGCGGCCAGTTCATCCTTTGTGCCTTTGCCGCAGTCATGCCGCCGAGTGCGATAATTGGCGCTTTAGCCTTCTGCGCGAGCATCCTGAAGCGGACCCGGCCAAGCGGTTTTGCTTCGGGATGTGACCGGGTTGCGAAGACTGGTGAGAGCAAGATAGCGTCCGCGCCAGCACGATCCGCCGCGACGATTTCCGTCCAATCATGTGCGGTCACCAGTTTTAGCAAGCCGCCTGCCGCCGGTATTCTTTCAGCAGCGCCATACACACCGTCCGCTTGCCATTTTCGCGCCAAGACGGGGCTGCCCGAGACGACTACCAAATGCCCGTGTTTCTGCGCAATGCGTTGTAATATCTGAAAGCGGGCATAGCGCGCTGCCGGTTCGAGGTGATAATGGCGATAGATAAAGCCTGAGCCTTTCGGCAAAGCGGTCAAGGCTTGTTCCAGTCCGGGGTCGTTGCGCGCATCACTCAGCAGCCACAAATCGGGCAAGCCGCTCTCGTCGGATTTAAGTCGGGGCTGGTTTTGCGCCATGCTGGCTTTATAGCTGCACTCCATGGATATTGCATCAACTCCGCTAGAATTGGTTCGCCAGAAAATCGCCAGAGCTGCGAAGATCGCGCGGAGAGAGGCGCAGGATGTCACGCTCATTGCAGTCAGCAAGACCCATCCGGCACATCAAATTACGCCGCTATTGGATCAAGGCCAGCGGGTATTCGGCGAAAACCGCGTTCAAGAAGCACAGGAGAAATGGCCCGAACTGCGCGAGAAATACGCCGGAGTGGAACTGCATCTAATCGGCCAGCTTCAATCGAACAAAGCAGAAGACGCAGTGCAAACGTTTGACGTAATCCACTCTCTTGACCGGCCAAGCCTGCTAAAAGCGCTGGCCAAAGCAATGGATGCTGCTGGCCGCCGTGTACCTTGCTTTGTCCAGGTGAATATCGGTGATGAGGAGCAAAAGGGCGGCTGTGCCATTGCGGAATTGCCCGAATTTCTGGAGCAAGCCCGCGCTGCAAACATCCCGATTGCCGGGCTGATGTGCATTCCGCCTGCCGAAATCGAACCCGCCCCGTTCTTCGCGTTTCTTGCAAAACTGGCCGAGGATAACGGGCTTGAGGGCCTGAGCATGGGCATGAGTAGCGATTTTGAAACCGCGATCATGCAAGGTGCAACGCATGTCCGCGTCGGGACCGCTTTGTTTGGCGAACGCGGCTAACCCTCGCCTTTGGCAACGACCACTTAGGCGCTTTCCAATTCCGCCTGACGTTTATCGCTTGCGGCTTCGAGCAGCGATTCTTCGATTGTCTTCAACCGGTCTGCTGAGGTTATTTTGGTACCCAGCAGATCGGTGACATAGAATACGTCGGCTGCGCGCTCGCCATAGGCGGTGATATGCGCCGAATGGACGACAAGCTGGTTTTCAAACAGCGTCCGGGCCAAACGGTTGAGCAATGCTGGCCTGTCTCGTGCACTGACTTCGATGACGGTGAAGCGGTTGGACGCCTTGTTGTCGAAAATCACCCGCTGGCGGATTTTGAATGCCTTCGAACGGCTAATTGGCAGCGGACGCTTCGCCAATTGCGGGGCAAGCTCAATCCGGTTGGCTAGGGCATCGCCGATAGCTTTCTTGATCCGCTCTAGCTGAGATTGCTCTTGGAAAGGATTGCCGTGCGGGTCCTGTACGAGAAAATTATCAACCGCCCATCCGTTACGCGTGGTGTGAATACGGGCATCGATGATGTTCGCACCTGCCAAATGGATGCCGCCAGCGATGCGGTAAAACAGACCGGGATGGTCGGCGGCGATAACGCTGACTAAGGTTGCCCCCCTGACACTGTCATACTCGCAGTGCAACGACAGCTGTTCTTCTAAACCGCGCGCCACCGAATATTGGATTAGATTGCGCGCAATGACGTCTTCCGGCTCGGCTATCCAATAGGAATCGGTGAAGATCCGGTCGTATTCCTTAATCAGGCCGCTTTGTTTGCCCAAATTGGCGGCAACGATTTCCTTCTTGGCCGCGACCCGTTCAGCCCTTCCGTGACGAACATGACCCAGCCTCAAATGTTCTTGCGCATTATCATACAACTCGCCCAGCAATTGCCCCTTCCAGCTGTTCCAAGTGCCCGGACCGACCGCCCTGATGTCGACTGCGGTCAGAATCATCAGGTGCCGAAGCCGCTCAAGACTTTGGACCTGAACGACAAAGTCGGCGATCGTCTTGGGGTCAGAAAGGTCGCGTTTGAAAGCGGTTGCGCTCATCAGCAAATGCTGGCGCACCAGCCACGAAACCAGCGCAGTCTCCTGCTCATCCAAACCGAATCGCGGGCACAGCTTCTTGGCGACTTCTGCGCCCAATTGCGAATGGTCGCCGCCGCGTCCCTTGGCAATGTCGTGCAGAAGTACCGCGACATAGGCGGCGCGGCGCGAGTTGACCCGGTGGATCAGCCGCGCCGAACGCGGGTGGTCGTCGCTCAATTCTCCGCGTTCGATCCGGCTGAGTAATCCGATTGCGCGGATGGTATGCTCATCGACCGTATAATGATGATACATATCAAATTGCATCTGCGAATTGACCCGCCCGAAATCGGGCACAAACTTTCCGAAAACACCTGCATCGTTCATCCAGCGTAGCGCAGTTTCGGGGTCGTTTTTGCCAGATAGCAAATCCAGGAAAAGCGCGTTGGCGCGAGGGTCCTTTTGAACGGACCCTTTGATCAGGCCTGAATCGCGGTCCGCCTGCCGCATGGTATCAGGATGGATTTCCAGCCCTTCGGATTCGGCGATCTGGAATATCTCGATCAGCCGAACCGGATCTTTTTGAAACCAATCATCCCCGGGAGCAGCAATTTTTCCGCCCGAGATCTTATAACCCTTATGCATCCGCGAGCGGCTGGTGAAACCCGCAAAGAAGCCTTTGCGGGCGCGCTTTTCGGCAAACTCCTGATCAATATGAGCAAGGAATACTCCGGTCAGGCTGCCAACGCGCCGCGCCTGAATAAAGTAGAATTGCATGAAGCGTTCGACCGAGCTTTTGCCGGGGCGATCGGCAAAATTCATCCGCGTTGCCACTTCGCGCTGAAGATCGAATGTTAACCGGTCTTCGGCGCGGCCGGTCATAATGTGGAGGTGGCAGCGCACTGCCAGCATGAAGCTTTCCGCGCGGCGGAACGATCGGTATTCCTGCTTGGTGAGCAGGCCGACCTCAATCAGGTCGGCGGCGCTGCGCACTTTGTGGATATATTTGCCAATCCAATACAGCGTGTGCAGATCGCGCAAGCCGCCTTTGCCGTCTTTGACATTGGGTTCGACGACATATCGGCTGTCACCCATGCGCTTGTGGCGGGCGTTGCGCTCTTCCAACTTCTCGCTGACATATTGCCGTTCGGTCCCATGGACGACTTCATTGAAGAACCGGCGGCTCGCCTCGTCATACAAATCGCGGTCGCCCCAGACATAGCGTCCTTCGAGCAACGCGGTTCGGATGGTCAGATCACTTTTCGCCATCTTGACCATTTCATCGAGCGTGCGGCTCGATTGTCCAACCTTCAGACCAAGGTCCCATAAGAAATAGAGGATTGCCTCGATCACTTGCTCGCACCATGGCGTGCGCCGCGACGGTGTCAGAAAGGCAATATCGACGTCCGATTGCGGGGCCATTTCTGCGCGGCCATATCCGCCAACCGCCATAATGGTCAGCCGCTCGCTCGCAGTACGGTTACCTGGGGGATAGACATTCTCTGTGACATGATCGTGGAGTAGCCGGACGATCTGATCGACCAGAAACGCTTGCCCGCCGCTGCATTCATGCCCTGATGATGGTTTGTCCGCGAGGCGCCTTGCGAGCTCCTCGCGGCCATTGTCGAGCGCAGCGCGAAGCAAGGTAATGATTACTTGACGCAATTCATTACCCCCGCCGGTGCCCCCAGTGGAGCCCTTTTCGGCGACCAGCTTCGCGATTTCCCCGCTAAGCGCCTTACGGTCAATAATTTGGCGTTGTTTGGGGATTTTGGCTTGGTTCAAATGTCAGCTTTCCAATTCAATCGAGCAAATCGGCTGCAAACATCGTGCGAACGGTCCGCTTATCGATTTTCTGAGTGCCAAGACGCGGCAATGCTTTGTCTGACATCCAGATATGTTCGACCATTGGCACTTTGAAGGGGGCGAGCTTCTCGCACATGAATTCGCGCAATTGCTCGGGCGTCAAAGAATGCCCTTCTTTCATATGATAGACGGCGGCGGGAATTTCGCCCATCCGCTCGTCCGGGATCCCGAACACCGAACATTCTGCCACGCCTTCATGCGCATAAATGCCCGCTTCCACTTCGATGCAGGTAATGTTCTCGCCGCCGCGAATGATGATGTCTTTTTTCCGGTCGACGATAAACAGATATTCATCTTCATCGAGATAGCCGAGATCGCCGGTGCGGAAGAAGCCGTCTTCGGTAAAGGCAGCATTGGTGGCGTCGTCATTTTTCCAATAACCACGGAAATTGGCTACTGTGCGAAAGCAGACCTCGCCAATTGAGCCTTGCGCCAAATGGTTGCCGTCATCGTCAAGAATTGCGATTTCGACCAACGGCCGGCTGGCTTTGCCGGTGCTGTTCGGCTTGGCCATGTAATTCTCGTTGAAGTTGCCGCAGCCCACACCGTTGGTTTCGGTCAGGCCGTAGCCGAGTAGCGGGAATCCTTCAGGAAAGGCTGTCTTGATTTTGTTGACGTGGTCGACCGGGCGCGGTGCGCCGCCTGCTGCGAAGCTTTTGCAGGCAGAGAGGTCAAAATTTGCGCGATCAGGGTGCGTCGCGATTTCAAAGCTCATCAGCGGAACGCCGACAAAATAGCTGACCTTTTCCGCTTCCATCAGGCGCAATGCTTCAAGCGCATCCCATTTCGGCATCAGCACCAATTTGCGAGCGATGCCATAACTTTGCAGGAACAAGGGCACTTCGCCGGTGACATGGAACAAAGGCACGGCGATAAGCGCACAGGGTTGATCTTTGGGTTCGGAACCCTGTTGGGTAAGCAGGATCTTGGCCATCGCGCTTTGCGAAACATAGCTGAAAATAGCGTTCACCACGCCGCGGTGATCTGACCATGCGCCCTTTGATTGGCCAGTTGAACCCGACGTATAAAGGATGGTGGCCATGTCATCTGGACCGATTTCGGCGAGCATATCCATCGCGGTGCTGCCATCAGCCCAAATCGGTGCAAGACCGCTTGATGCCGGGCCGTCATGGCCAAATACCACCACCTTTGCAGGATGATCGGTGCCTTCTAGCCGCTTTGCGCGGCCCGAATCGGCCAGAACCAGATCGCATTCGGCCAGGCGAACGCCGTAAGCCAGTTCGTCACCAGTCCAGAAACCGTTGAGCAATGTCGCGCAGCCGCCGGACATGATGATGCCCATATAAGCAATGATCCAATTTGCCGAATTGCGCGCTGCGATACCAACGCGGTCACCTTTTTTCACGCCGTGATTTTGCGCAAGTCCGGCTGCAACATGCGTTGCCGCCTCCCAACATTCGCCGAAGGTCAGGCGGATGTCGCCGTCGACCAGAAATGTCATATCCTTATTTTCTTGGCAGAAATGCGCGAAATAATGCGCCAAGCTGGGGGGTGCATTCTTGAACACAGGCAACTGCTGGCCGAATTGTTCAAAATCCTCTGTTTCAAAGGGTTGGCCAGGTGCGGTCAACGCATCCATGATTGTGTTCAGGCTATTGTCCAGCTCTGTGGGCATCGAGTTGTAACTCCTCTCAAAAAGCATCATTTCGCGCTTTAAACGCGTATCTTATGAAGCGTAGGCTTCCCCCGAAAGGCAGCCTATGCCAAGAAGCCGCGCGAAACATACCGTGCGGAATCAAGTCTTCGTCCGGCTACTTAAGGGGTAAGATACTTGCTGTCACTATTGGCTGCGGCTTCAAATGTTGCTGAACCAGCGATTCAGTGGGCTGATTTGGGTTTGACCGAGGGTATTGACCTCGGCTTTTTCACTTTGCGCTATTACTCGCTGGCCTATCTTGGCGGGATCATTTTTGCTTATTGGCACGTCTCCAAGATGATCAAAGCGCCTGGCGCGCCGATGGCGCAGCGCCATGTTGACGATTTGTTTTTTTATTCGACGCTTGGTGTGATCCTTGGTGGACGGCTGGGTTATGCGTTGTTCTACAAACCTGAATTGTTCACCGGCTTCGGCGGTGACGGCTTTGTCAGCTGGGAATTGCTGCGGCTGTGGGATGGCGGGATGAGCTTTCACGGCGGTTTAATCGGCGTATTGCTGGCGATTGCCTTTGTCAGCCGGCAGGGCGGATTGTCTTTCTTGCGCGTAGCCGATTATGTGTCGGTGGGTGTCCCGATGGGCATGTTGCTTGGCCGTCTAGCCAACTTCGTCAATGGTGAATTGTGGGGCCGGACAACCGATGTGCCTTGGGCAATGAGCTTTCCCGAAGTCATCAATGGCGTGCTGATTTCCGGGCCGCCTCGCCACCCTTCGCAATTGTATGAGGCCGCACTCGAAGGTCTTCTGCTGCTCATCATCATGCTGTTCCTGTTCTGGAAAACCCGCGCTCGTTACCGCCCTGGATTGCTGGTCGGCGTGTTCACTGTGGGAATTGCGGCGGGACGATTCATTGTCGAGTTCTTCCGTGAGCCCGATGCGCACCTGTCCGAATTTGCAGCGAGCAGCGGTCTGTCGATGGGGCAATGGTTGACCATTCCATTGATCCTGATTGGCGTGCTGGTGGCGCTGCGCGCGCTGCGCAGCCCCGAGTTAGCCAGTGGATCATCGTCGCCAGCCGCCTGATGGAACAGCCTGCAATGACTTTGGGGGAAAGTTTCCGCCGATTGATCCGGAACACCGGGCCAATCTCGCTCACCCATTATATGGGCGAAAGCAACGCGCGCTATTATTCGGGCAAAGACCCGATAGGCAATGCCGGCGATTTCATCACCGCGCCCGAAATCAGCCAGATGTTTGGCGAATTAATCGGCCTGTGGCTCGCCGACATGTGGATCCGCGCAGGTAAGGAAGAACCGGTCTACTATGTGGAGCTGGGTCCGGGCCGCGGCACTTTGGCCAAGGATGCATTGCGTGCGGCGCGCAAATACGGGTTGGAGCCGCGCGTCCATCTGGTTGAAAGCTCGCAAGCGCTGAAGGATGTGCAGTTGAAAGCTATCCCCGGCGCGATTTGGCATAATGATTTGTCGACCGTGCCGCAGGACGGTCCGATGCTGCTGATTGCGAACGAGTTTTTCGATGCACTACCGGTGCGCCAATTGGTGCGGGGACCCGACGGGTGGCGAGAGCGGATGGTCGGGCTGGACGGTGACGAATTTGTATTTGTTGCAGGAGGCCAGAATATGGACCCTGCAGTGCCGGTGGAATTTCGGAATGCTCCGGAAGGTGCAGTACTTGAAACATGCCCTGCCGCTGCGGCAATACTTTATGAAATTGCTGGACGGCTGGCGGATCAAGGTGGTGCAGCGCTGCTGATTGATTACGGCAATTCGGAACTGAAAACCGGATCGACATTCCAAGCGGTGCGCGATCATCAAAAGGTTCACCCGTTCGCCGCTCCGGGCGATGCCGACCTAACCGCGCTGGTCGATTTTGCGACTTTGGCGCGGATCGCGCAATCGCGCGATATCCGCCACATCGGCACCGCGACGCAAGGCGATTGGCTGAGGGCTTTGGGGATTGAGACGCGGGCGCAGAACTTGGCGGCGAAGGCCCCGCAATATGCGCAAGATATTGCCGCAGCGAAGGACAGGCTCGTGGCTGACAATCAGATGGGCAAACTGTTCAAAGTGATGGGGTTGGCCGGCCCTACATGGCCCGGCGGTGTGGGCTTCCCCGAGAATTAAAGACCGATATCTTCGGCCAAATCCGTTGCCGCCTCGCGCGGTGATTTTTTATCGTCGAGCCTATCGACAGCGAAATTGGCGGCGCGCATTGCATCAACATCAATCGCGCCGATGAGCGGACGGAGCACTTCCAGCACATCATCGTTTTTCGCCATTTGAGGCGATAGCATCAGCAACGCGTCATAGGATGGAAAGGCACCTTTCGTGTCCGCCAGAATCACCAGCCTGTCCGCCGCGACGCGTCCATCCGAAGTATAGGCGGAAATCACATCCGCCTCTCCGCCGGTTAGTGCGTCATACATGAAGGTGGTGGTGAAATTGCGCTCTCTATTAAACCGCAGTCCATAGGCATCACGCACCGCGATCCATTCGGGTCGCTCAAAGAACTCGACATCGCCGCCGATTGTCAGGCGCGGTGCCATTCGCGCCAGATCCTCGATGGTGGCGATGCCTAGCTTTTGGGCACGGTCCTCGCGCATCGCCAAGGCGTAGGCGTTTTCGAAACCGAGTTTGCCCAGCACCAGCGTACCGGTGGTGTCGGCTTCCCATTCGGCGATTGTTCGATAAATCGCGCCGCGCCCCGGATTGTCGCTACGTTTCAGCTGGTTGGTCCACAGCGTACCCGTGTAATCGAACGCGATATCGATTTCTGAGGTGGTCAGTGCGTTGTGCACCACAGCCGATCCCAAGCCGTCGCGATACTCGACAACAAATCCCGCATCTTCCAACCGCTTTCCGACCAATTGGGCAAGGATATATTGTTCGGAAAAGCTCTTGGCTCCGATCACAATCGCTTCATCATCGGCAGGGCGCAGTGACCATGCGGACGCAGCGATCCCGAGCGCCGCCACCGCCGCCCCGCCCCAAATCAACGAACGTTTGCGTGCCGCGAACCCGCGCTCGACAAAGCCGAGCAATGTGTCGGTCAGCATTGCAAGCCCTGCCGAGGCGATACACCCGGCCAGCACCAGTGCCCAATTCTGCGTTTGCAGGCCGGCAAAAATCGGATCGCCCAAGCTAGGCTGGCCGATTGTGGTTGAAAGCGTGGCCGCGCCGATAGTCCAGACTGCGGCGGTCCTGATACCGGCCATTATATAGGGCGCAGCCAGCGGAGCCTCCACCAGCCTTAATTTCTGCCAACCAGTCATGCCTACGCCATCGGCAGCCTCCAGCACGCCCGCAGCCATATGTTCGCGGGCGGTCACCGCGTTGCGCAGGATCGGCAGCAGCGCATACAGCGCCAGCGCAAGCAAGGCGGGCAGGAAGCCGAGAGTAGGCAGCCCTTCGCCAAACACTGCCCTGAGGCTCAGCAAAATCGGGAAGAACAGCGCGAGTAATGCCAGCGCCGGAATGGTCTGGACCAAGCTGGCAAAGCCGAGCGCAATCCGCGCTACCGTCGGTGAGCGGCTGGCCCACACGGCCAAGGGCAGTGCGACCGAAATGCCGAGTGCCAGAGCCGCAGCGGCTAGCAACACATGCGAAGCAAGCTTATCCCCAAGTCCAAGCAGTGCGATAAGAATATCATTCATGGCGTCAGTCTCGCCAAAGCGAGTGCTTGATCTCGCGGCACTGCCACCAATTCTTGCGCAATATCGCCGCCGCCTCCGGCCAGCAATTGTTTCGGTGTGGAATCGGCCACGATGCTGCCTTGGTCCATTACCAACACGCGGTCCGCGAGCAGCAGCGCCTCGGCCATATCATGCGTGACCATCAGCGTGGTCAGGCCGAGCCGGTCATGCAAGGCCCGCACATGTTTGCCCAGCGCATCACGTGTGATCGGGTCAAGCGCGCCAAACGGCTCGTCCATCAGCAGCACGTGCGGGTTGCTTGCCAAAGCCCGCGCTACGCCTATCCGTTGCCGCTGCCCGCCCGACAATTCATGTGGCATCCGCAAGGCATAGCTGTGATCCAGATCAACCCCGTCGAGCAGCTCTGCAATACGGCTGGCAGATAATCTGATGCCGGCCAATTTCGGACCAATCGCGATATTATCGCGGACATTCATATGCGGGAACAGCCCGATACCCTGAAAGACATAGCCAATCCGCCTGCGCAAATCGGGGGCGTAGGCGGCGCGCACATCCTCGCCTTCCAGCAGCACATGGCCGCTATCGGGTTCGGTCAATCGGTTGATTGTTTTGAGCAGCGTCGATTTGCCAGAGCCTGACGCGCCGACCACTGCCACAAAGCTGCCGCCCGCAATGTCCAGAGAAACGGAATCGATCGCCGCAATATCGCCGAAACGCTTCGCTACTTCGCGGATAAGAATTGCTGGTTGATTGGATGCCACGGCGCAACCCTATGGCGCATGGCGACTGAGGTCAAAGGCGGAGCAAGCCAATCTGCCAATTTCGTCCAATCCGGTTTGCGGCAGTCCACCGGCTCGTCTATGCGCATTGGCAACATTCCCTTTTTAGGTAATTTTCATGCGCGCTACCCCCGATTTCGACTTCCAGCTTGGTGAAACAGCCGAGATGATCCGTGACACGACCGCCCGTTTTGCCGACGAGCAAATCGCACCTTTGGCCGAAAAGGCCGACCGAGAGGACTGGTTCCCGCGCGAATTGTGGACGCAAATGGGCGATCTGGGCTTGCACGGGCTGACTGTAGACGAGGAAGATGGCGGGCTGGGTCTCGGCTATCTCGAACATGTAATCGCGGTGGAGGAAGTAAGCCGGGCAAGCGCCTCGGTAGGGCTGTCCTATGGCGCGCATTCCAATCTGTGCGTCAACCAGATCCGCCGCTGGGGCAATCCCGAACAGAAGGCCAAATATCTACCCAAACTGATTTCGGGTGAACATGTCGGTTCGCTGGCAATGAGCGAAGCGGGCGCCGGTTCGGACGTGGTTTCGATGAAACTGAAAGCGGACGCCGTTCAGGGTGGCTATGTCCTCAACGGCACCAAATTCTGGATCACCAATGCGACCTGCGCCGATACTCTGGTGGTCTATGCCAAGACCGCCCATGAGCAGGGCAGCCGGGGCATTACCGCCTTTCTGATCGAGAAAGACATGCCCGGCTTCAGCATTGGCCAGAAGATCGACAAGATGGGTATGCGTGGCAGCCCTACGGCAGAGCTGGTGTTTGATGATTGCCACGTGCCCGAAGAAAATGTGATGGGCCCGCTGCACGGCGGCGTGGGCGTGTTGATGAGCGGGCTGGATTACGAGCGCGTGGTCCTCGCCGGATTGCAGCTCGGCATTATGCAAGCGTGTCTCGACACGGTCATTCCGTATCTGCGCGAGCGTAAGCAGTTCGGCAAACCGATCGGTTCGTTCCAGCTGATGCAGGCCAAAGTGGCCGATATGTATGTCGCGCTGCAATCGGCGCGGGCGTATACTTATGCGGTGGCGAAAAGCTGCGACAATGAACAGACCACGCGCTTCGATGCTGCGGGCTGCATTTTGCTGGCGTCGGAGAACGCCTTCAAAGTTGCGGGCGAGGCTGTGCAGGCATTGGGCGGTGCGGGCTATACGAAAGATTGGCCGGTCGAGCGGTATCTGCGCGATGCGAAGCTGCTCGATATTGGCGCAGGCACAAACGAAATTCGCCGGATGCTGATCGGGCGCGAGTTGATCGGGGCGGCGGGGTGACGGCTATGCCAGTTGTTGAAGGTGAAGAACCGAAGAAATCCAAGCCCTCAGTCCGGGCGCGCGCCGAGGAAATCAAACAATTTGTTTGTAAGAACCTAATCGCAGTTATCGAGGACCCGTCCGATATTAAGAATATCGGAACCGTGATCCGTAACGTAAATGCCCTTGGTGTTGAGAAAGTCTACGTTATCGACCCACGAAAGGCGCTTCCTAACGATTGGCAGGAAATGCGGACCAAGCCATCGCTATCCAAAACCTCGGTTTCTGCCGTGAAGTGGAGTTTTGTGAAACGCTTTGACAGCACCGATGACTGTTTCGACCATCTAGAAAAGAAGAATTTCCGTTCAGCGGTCACATCGCCGCACGTCAAAGGACAATACAATGTGGTTCTCCACGAAGGAGACTACACCGCGCATGCCAAGCTTGCCATTTGGTTTGGAAACGAGAAGCGCGGCATAAGTGAGCGCGCCGTCGAGCGCAGCGAAATGTGCGTCTCCATTCCCATGTTTGGAATGATCGAAAGTCTCAATCTAGGTACATCCTCTGGTATCGTACTTTATGAGGTTACGAAGCAGCGCAGAGAGTATCAGAGTAAATATCGCAAGCGGGACAAACGCGGCGTGCGGTCCGTTCCGCTGCCGACTGTGATTCAGCCTACGGAAGCTAAACAATGACCGCACCCGTTCTTACCTCGAAACTCGATCTCGAAAGCCCCGAGGCGAAATCCAACGCGGCACATAATCGGGCGCTGAATGCGGAGCTGCGCGAGAAGGTCGGGCAGACCGCTCTCGGCGGCAGCGAAGGCAGCCGTGAACGCCATGTCGGGCGCGGCAAATTGCTTCCGCGCGACCGGGTTGAGCGCTTGCTTGATCCCGGATCACCGTTCCTTGAAATCGGTCAACTCGCCGCGAACGGCATGTATGGCAAGGACGACATTGCCGCCGCCGGAATGATTGCGGGGATTGGCCGTGTCTCGGGCAGGCAGACGATGATCGTGTGCAATGATGCCACGGTGAAGGGTGGCACCTATTATCCGATGACGGTGAAGAAGCACCTGCGCGCTCAGGAAATCGCGGCGGAGAATAATCTGCCTTGCGTCTATCTCGTCGATAGTGGCGGGGCGAATTTGCCGCATCAGGCGGAGGTGTTCCCAGACCGCGATCATTTTGGGCGGATATTCTTCAATCAGGCCAATATGTCGGCGCGCGGCATTGCGCAGATTGCTTGCGTGATGGGCAGTTGCACCGCTGGCGGCGCCTATGTTCCGGCGATGAGCGACGAGACGGTGATTGTGCGCGAACAAGGCACAATCTTCCTCGCCGGACCGCCGCTTGTGAAAGCTGCGACGGGCGAAGAAATCACAGCCGAGGATCTGGGCGGCGGCGATCTGCACGCCAGGAAATCGGGCGTGGTCGATCATCTGGCGGAAAATGACGAGCATGCGCTGACCATTGTTCGTGATATCGTCAGTCACCTTGGCCACAATGAAGGCGCGAAAGTTGACCGCAAAGACCCGCGCCCGCCAAAGTTTGATGCGGAGGAGCTTTACTCGATCATCCCCGATGATGTCCGCGCGCCCTATGACGTAAAGGAAGTGATTGCCCGGATTGTTGACGGCAGCGAATTCCATGAATTCAAGGCGCATTATGGCAGCACTCTGGTCTGCGGTTTTGCCCATATCTGGGGAATGCCGGTGGCGATTCTCGCCAACAACGGTGTGCTGTTTTCCGAAAGTGCACAAAAGGGTGCGCATTTTATAGAGTTGGCCGCGCAGCGCGGGATTCCGCTGCTGTTTCTGCAAAATATCTCCGGCTTTATGGTCGGCGGAAAATATGAAGCGGAAGGCATCGCCAAACATGGTGCGAAATTGGTGACGGCGGTTGCGACCGCGCAAGTCCCCAAGATTACCGTGGTTATCGGCGGCAGTTTCGGCGCTGGCAATTACGGCATGGCCGGACGCGCATACTCGCCGCGCTTCCTGTTTACTTGGCCCAATGCGCGCATTTCGGTGATGGGCGGCGAGCAAGCCGCATCGGTCCTCGCAACAGTCCACCGCGATGCTGACAAATGGACCGAGGAAGAAGCCGAAGCATTCAAAACCCCGATCCGCCAGAAATACGAAGACGAGGGCAATCCTTACTACGCAACAGCGCGGCTTTGGGATGATGGCGTGATTGATCCCGTACAAACCCGTGATGTGCTGGGCTTAGCATTTGCCGCCACCTTGGAAGCGCCGTTCGCGGATCGCCCAAGCTTTGGCGTGTTCAGGATGTAAACGACAGCAGACTCCGCCGAATCCTCCTGTGGATGCCGCCGCAACAGCTGACGCATCTTTGGCGACCAATGATGTTGCGTTGGATTCACCCGTTTCCACTACCAATGATGGCGCAGCAGACGGACCAGCCACGAAAGTGGACCAATCGGGCGATTATTCCGGAACGTATAATTTCACAACGGGTGAGGGTGAAAAGACCAACATCGCGCTGGACTCGAGCAAGAAATCTTACTCCTATACCGGGGCAGACGGTCAGCAGAAGACCGGAGCATACACGGTCGATAAGGACGGATATCGTATCAAGTTGATGCTTGATGAATCGCCAGCCTTCTTTGTGTTCTCCAACGGGAAACTGGTGCGTTTGCGCGATAACGTAAACTTTGACATAGCTTCACCAGTATCCGGCGATAATTACGAACGCGATGGCGGCCCCGTTCAGGGACGTGCGCCAGAACTGGGCAGTCCCATTCCGACAAACTGACTGGAATGAAGTAGCGATTAAGAAAGGGCGGCTCGTCGGGTCGCCCTTTTTGCGTCAGCGACGCCACCAGAAGACTTCGCCCGCACATTGCCAATTATTGGACATTATTCGTCCCCTTCACTCGCCTTTCCATACGAAGATGCTAGTCAGGGCAAACAGGGAGAGATTATGTCTGGCACAGCGGCTGCGGCGCCAACCCGCAAACCATCCTTATTGTCGCGCTTTGTGCGTTGGATAATCCTGCGAATTTACCGGATGAAGGGGTGGAAGCTCGACGGCAATTTGCCCGATATTCCCAAATTCGTAATTGCGGGCGCTCCGCACAGTTCGAATTGGGATTTCGTGTTCTTCATCGGCGCAACTGCTGAAGAAGGCGTGCAGCCCAATTTCATGGGCAAGCACACTTTGTTCAAATGGCCGTTGACCAATTTTATGCTGGATATGGGCGGCATCCCGATTGATCGTCGCAAGAGCGCCAATGCGGTCGAGCAGATTGCGGCTGAATTCGAACGGCGTGACGAATTGGCGCTGGTGATCGCGACGGAAGGCACGCGGTCGAGCGATGGCACCTGGAAATCGGGCTTCTACAATATCGCGATGGCTGCAGGCGTGCCGATTGTGCCGGCGTGGGTTTGCAATGAACGAAACATCCTCGGCTTTGGTCCTCCGATCATGCCTACTGGCGATTATCCTGCTGATTTGACCAAGATTGCCGACTTTATGCTTTCAAAACTGCCCGACTTTGACCGATACAAAGTGCTAAAGGCGCAGGCCAAGAAATTGACCGACGAAGCGCAGGGCGCATGACGCAATAGCGTTAGAACAGCAGGCCGGTCAGCCGGACGGTCAAAGAAATCCGCTGAACTGCAAGGTCGGCGGTTTAAGAATCCAGAACGGCGTCTTACATGATGGCAACACGTAAAACTGTGCCAAGGGCGGAATTTGATGACACAGGATGATATGGAGGCAGAACGCGGCCGCTTCGTCGCGTTGGCAATGGACGCGATCAAGCGGCGCGGCGAGGAAGTGAACCGCGCGATTCTCGCCCGTGAAACCCGCACGCCACGTGCCAAAATCGATGCGCTATTCCCTGAAGAAACGGATCTGTTCGACGCTATCGTGGCCGAATGGTTTGCCCCGCTGATTGCGATTATCGAAGAAGTCATTCCGGCGGACTTGCCGCCGAACCGCAAATTTTATGAATTCTATGCGCGCCGTTTTCTCCACATGCGGCAGAGGTACCTTGCCGACCCTGCGGTGTTTGAACTCTATTGCGAATTGGGCAAGGACCATTTCGAGCGGGTTGAAAGTTATATCGATCTGGCCGACCATTACCTTAGCGAATTGATCGCGCAGGCCCAAGCGGACGGTTTCCTGCCCGGCTTGAAAATTGACCAGGCGCTCAGCCTGATTAACCAGATGATGCATTGCTACACCCAGCCCGACGTACTGATTTATCTGGGCGACCGGCTGACTTTGGACAAGCTAGCGCGGATCATTGACACTCTGTTTGCAGGGCTGTCTGCCAAGGATGGCGGGGCAAGCGGGGTCGCTGGCTTAAGAACAGCCTGAACAGGCGCTATTTGATTTGCGTCATACGGCCGACTTCGGGCAATTGGATGACATCATCCGTTTGCAGATAAGCTTCCATTGAATCGAGATCGACCGGACCAGTTACGACTTCGGTTCCTTCATTGAATACGGTAAAACTATCACCGCCAGCCGCCAGAAAACTGTTCATCGTTATGCGGTAGGTCGCCGCTGGATTGATAGGTTTCCCATCCAAAGTAACTGACACAACGCGGTCCCCTATGGGGCGGGACAAATCCCAGCTCATCATAAATCCGGTCGAGGGTGAGAAGGTCTGGACGAAGCCTTCATCGTCAAATTGCTGTTCCAGCAAGGCCAACAATTGAGTGCCGGTGAAGCTTTTGGTGATCAGCGTGTTTCCAAATGGCTGGACGGTATAAATGTCCCCGTAAGTGATCGTGCCATCTGCGGTGGGGATCAACCCAGTGCGGATGCCCGAATTATTCATGAAGGCGATTTGCGCGCCTGCTTCGCGTGTTCCGAACAATTGCGCATCTGCGATTAAATTGCCGAGCTGTGTTTCTTCAGTCGCTGGGCCGGGGTCTTTCCCCTCACCAGAGATTTTGCCGACAGCGCGGCCCGACGCCTCACGCGAAGCCGAGACATATTGTTCGACATAGGCGGCGATTTCTTGGTCCGGCTCAAACTGGGGAAATTCAGGATTCGGCGCAGCTGGATTGCCATCGCGGTCGGTACCGATGCTTTGAACCACGATGTTATTCGCTGACTTGGCAGAAACATCACCTTTGCCAGAGTCGATCATCAAGGTAATGTCGGTCAGCATGGAGCCGCCATAACCCGCGCTAGTCACAAGAAAGTTGCGCGAGGGATCGATTGAGGAATAATCGCAAACATAGGCGGCATGGGTGTGCCCCGAAATGACCACATCAATCTTGGGGTCAAGACGGGCGAGAATGTCGAGCAATGGCCCGGACACGCCGCCGCAACTTTTGTCATTGTAACCCACATCCGTGTAGAGCCCTTGGTGGATCGATACGACAATCGCATCGGCTCCAGCCTCCTCCAATTCTGGAATCAGCGCGTTAATCGCCGCTGCCTCGTCAGTGAAAGTTAGTCCGGCAACGCCGCTGGGCGTGACCAAGGTTGGCGTGTCTTTCAAGGTCAGGCCGATTACGCCGACCGCAATATCAGTGCCGCCAGCGTCAAACCGCTTGATGCCATAACCGGGGAACAATGTTTGGCCGCCCGGCATGATGACATTTGCGGCAAGAAATTTGAACTCTGCACCGGGGTAGGGATTTTCGACGGCACACGGCTGACGCAGAGTGTGCTTCTCGCAGCCACCTTGCTGGATACGTTTTAACTCTTTCCAGCCGCGATCAAATTCATGATTTCCAACCGCATTAAAATCGAGACCCATCCGGTTCATCGCGCCGATCGACGGTTCGTCGAGGAAGATTGAGGATGCGAGCGGGCTTCCGCCGATCAGATCGCCTGCGGCAATGGTCAGGCTGAATTCGGACTGGCTGCGAATGCGCTCGATCGCAGTGGCGAGATAGGCTGCGCCCGCGGCATAAATCTGCGTTGTCTGGCCGGCATTATCGGTGACGCGGATGGGGCGCCGGATCGGTTCGATATTGCCGTGGAAATCATTGAGGCCCACAATCTTAACCTCGACGATGGCCTCACCAGGCGTGGGCCCCTGTGTCGTGCTTTGAACCGGGGCAGGTATGCTGGCGCAGGCTGCGAGCGAACCGGCAAGGGTAATGGAAGCGAAAATCTTGGAGAGTTTGATCATCGAGAACCGATGCGACGGGATTGTTTCAATGTAAAGAAGCTGCGCCTCAAATAGCTTGGGCGGCGGCCCGGCCTGATGCCCCCGAACTAATCACATAGCTTGGGCGGCGGCCCGGCCTGATGCCGCCGAACTAATCACATAGCTTGGGCGGCGGCCCGGCCTGATGCC